>CAYIGM010000008.1:3571-21256 GCA_964363045.1 uncultured Candidatus Saccharibacteria bacterium | reverse complement strand
ATCCGCCTCATAAAGCTTGATTTTTTTAAAGTATTCTTTTATACTTTGCATATAATCAATTTAACAGAGCTGTTCGCCTTCGTCTACTTTAAAGACTCGGGCAATGCTCATAATCAAAATGGCACATAAAAAAGCCGGCGGTACAGCCAAAAACCTGCGCGATTCCAAACCTAAATATCTGGGCATTAAATTATATGACGGACAGATTGCAAAAGTCGGTTCTATTTTGGTGCGCCAAAGAGGCACTAACTTCACAGCCGGCGCCAATACAAAAATCAGCAAAGACCATACTGTCTTTGCCTTAAAAAACGGAGTGGTAAAATATTCATCAAAGAACAAACAAAATTTTGACGGTACATCAAAAAGGGTTAGGGTTGTGAATATCATCTAAGTTAAAAATAAAAAAGTGTTATTTTGAAAGAATTTCCCTCTGTGCCCGTTCTGGAAAAATAACATTTTTTTATTTTTTCTCAGATTGTAATCGGCTCTATCTTTATTTTGACTTTAGCTTTCTTGCTATCAATCTTAATCTCCAAATCAAATTCGCCAATCTCTTTTATCGGGTGTTCCAATTCAATGCAATCAACCGGCGCATCAATGCCCAGCTGGCTCTTAATGGCGTTTCCAATCTCTTCCCTGCGCACTCCGGCAAATAAATGCCCTCGGCCATTGGCTTTTTCTTTCAAAGAGATAATCTTTCCGTCCAGTTCGGTCAGATTCTTCAAAAGAAGGTTTCTCTGAAGATTAAGTTCATCGCTGGCTTGTTTTTTTGCCAGTTCAATTTTTTTAATATTCTTTTCCGTAGCGACTTCGGCCAACCCCCGAGCAATAAGAAAATTACGGGCAAAACCGTCGCTGGCATTGCGGATATCGTATTTTTTGCCGACTTTCGGCACATCTTTCAATAGAATCACTTTCATCGCGTTAAAATCAAAAATTTAAACTAATAATCTCCATCGCTTTTTCAAGCTGAGGGTCTTTGCCGGCTTCCATATCTTTCTTGGTGATTTTAACTTCAATGTCGGGAGTGAGCCCCTCGTCTGATATTGATACGCCATTCGGGGTAAGCCATTTGGCAATAGTTATCTTGAGCGAAGTGTCAGCCGTTATCGGTATCACTTCTTGCACAGACCCTTTGCCAAAAGTTTTTTCTCCCACGAGTTTTGCCACACCATGCTCTTTCAAAGCGCCGGCGACTATCTCTGAAGCCGAAGCACTGCCTTGGTCAACAAGGATAACGAAGGGCAAATTATTGAATATGTCATACCCCCGACTCTTATAAAGCACATCGTCTTTATCTTCGCCAAAATGCTCCCGAGCCACCACTTTCCCCGCCGGCAAAAACCAACTGGAGATATCAACCGCCGCGTCAAGGAAACCGCCCGGGTTGCCTCTTAAATCAAGAATCAATTTATCACTGTCGGAAAGAACAAATTCTCTCAACGCCTCCCTGAAAGCGTCGGGCGAGCCGGCGGAAAAATTATAAAGACTTATGACAAAAATTCCGTTCTTCTCTTGCTTTGTATCAATAGTGGGGATTTTTATGGTATCTCTTATAATTTTAATTTCCAGCGGTTCAACATTATCTTGCCTTATCACTGTCAAAATAACAGAAGTTCCAATCTCCCCTCTTATCAACCCCACGGCTTCGTCAATAGAGATTTTAGCGGCATCTTTATCGCCGATTTTAATAATTTTATCTCCGGCTTTCATACCCGCTTTATCCGCCGGAGTTCCTTTAAGCGGTGAAATTACCGTCAGTATGCCGTCTCTTATACCTATCTCTATGCCCACCCCTCCAAACTGGCCATTAAGTTCAATCTCAAAATTTTTGCTCTCACTGGGCGGAAAGAAAACTGAATACGGGTCATCGAGCGAACCGACCAAGCCTTGTATGGCGCCCCACACTTTCTCTTGGTCTGTGACTTTCTTGCCGTTTTTCGGATATTTCTCATCAATCATCTTCCACGCGCTCCAAAATGGGGAAAAATCAACTTCCGCCGGCTTATTTTCTTCCTTGCCGTAAAGATTGGTTATTTTCTCAACCGCCGGCCTTTCAGAGTAACCGAAAAATACGCCCCCAATAAAGATACCGAGAGCAAGAATTATTATCGCCAGCAATATTAAGAATCTTTTAAGCCATCGCGCCATTTGACTATTATCGCAGAAAACGATTTAAAAATCAAAATATTACCAATACGCCCGCTTGCAATTTTAGAGCTTTTTTGATAAGATGCCTTAATAATGAAAAAGGATACCCACCCAAAATATCATAATGATGCCGTCATAAAATGCGCTTGTGGCAATATTATTAAAATCGGCTCCACCAAAAAAGAAGTGGAAGTGGAAATTTGCGGCGCTTGCCATCCTTTCTTCACCGGCAAAGAAAAAATAATTGACTCCGCCGGAAGAGTTGAGAAATTTAGAGCTCGCGTGGAATCCTCAAAAAAAGAACAAGAAAAAATCAAAAAAACCAAGAAATCTCAACCTGTCGCTAAAAAAGAAAAAGTGAAAAAAATAAAATAAATCGGCTATCTGCCCTATGCTGCCAAAAGAATTAGAAGATGCTAAAACAAAATATCTTCAGGAAGATTATCTTCAAATTGAAGAAAAAATAAAAGAACTTGAGAAATTGACTCTGGCTGAACCGGAAATGAAAACATTAAGCGAGGAGGAAATCTCTTCTCTCTCTCTGAAAAAAGACGAGTTAATTGCTCACGCCAAAAAAATACTTGAAGGAAAAAAACCGGAAGAGACCGAGGAACCGAAATCGATTATCCTTGAAGTGCGCGCCGGCGCCGGAGGCGACGAGGCCTCGCTTTTTGCGTCCAATCTTTCCGAGATGTATCAAGGATATGCTGAAAGAAACTGTTGGGGCGTGACTAAAATTGATGAATCAAAAAGCGCTTCCGGCGGATACAAAGAAGCGGTCTTTGAAATCAAGGGCGATGATGCTTATAAAAAATTAAAATTTGAATCAGGCGTCCACCGCGTCCAAAGAGTGCCAGCCACCGAGAAATCCGGCCGCATACACACTTCCACCGCTTCCGTCGTAGTGATGCCGTTTAAGCCTAAAAGCGCCGCCATAGACATCAAGCCCGAAGATATTGAAATAACCTTCGCCCGTTCCGGCGGAGCAGGCGGACAAAATGTAAATAAAGTTGAGACCGCCGTCCGCATAGTCCATAAGTCTTCCGGATTGATGGTTCATTGCACCAGCGAACGGAGCCAACTGAAAAATAAAGAAAAAGCGCTCAATCTGCTTTCAAGCAAACTTGAAGATATGAAACGGCAAGAAGAAGAAAAAAAATTGGCCAGCGAAAGAAAAGGGCAGATAGGCACAGGCGACCGTTCGGAAAAAATCAGAACTTATAATTTCCTCCAAGACAGAATTACAGACCACCGCATAAAAAAATCTTGGAGCAATATAGAAAATATACTTAAAGGAGGACTTGACCCTATAATAGACAACCTTCTTGAAGAAGAGAAATCTCTTCAATAATGCTTTAATTTTAAATTCTACAAGCCCAATATATCTATCTGGCTTTGATACTTAGCGGCTATCTCCATAACATCATCTCCGTAGAAGGCGTAAGCTGGCTTTTGCCAATTACCTCCGGCCAAATATCTGAGAGCGGCTCGGCGCTCAGCATTATAGCCGCCAGCGGCGGCGCCGTTATCTTTTAAAAGAAGTCCCGAAGCCATAAAAGCGTCTACCGGATTCCAGGGGCTTGGCGGATTATGACCGGTTTTCTGAGCTATTAAATCTTTATACAGGTTCCAGGTCGTAGGCATAAATTGAGCCGACCCCATGGCGCCACCGCATCCGTAATAAGGGGCCTTGGAAACCGGCAAAATATCGGGATTAAGCCCGAGCTCGCTGGTTATCTCCATAAACGCGGCTTTTTGTTTCTCGGCGGAAGTTTTGTATCCTATTTTTATATAACAATTATACAAATCGTCTTTCCAATTGCCGGATCCGACATTAGCGCCTAAATTGGATTCTTCCGTTATTATCCCGAGTAAAAATGCCGGCCTAACGCCTGTTTGAGCGAAAACATTATTGGCGTAAAGAAGCGCCTTTTCAAAAGGAATGGCGTCAGACCCCCTTAATACGAATAAGGCGCTCTTTATCTCCGCCGCGCTCTTTTGCTGCGCCTTAAGAATCTCTTGATATTTTTTTTCTTCTCCTTTGGTCACTTTTAAAATCTGCTCCTTCTCCTTCTTATATTCTTGATTCTTTTTTGCTTGAAGCTCTTGGATTGACTTCAACTCATACTGCTCCGTCCTATCAGCCACAAGCGCTTCTTTCTCCGCTTGAGTCCTTGTGACATCGTTTCTCAATTCATCAAAAGAGACTTGTATGGATTCTTCAATAAAACCGAAAGTGTCCAAATCATTGAAAAAATCGGACATATTCTCATAGCCTAAAATAACCTCAATAAGAGAGGTGGAATCAATCTCATTAGTTTTCCTCAAAAGTTCGGCTAAGAATTCTTTCTCCCTGTCTATCTTTGAAGAGAGCGTGCCAATAACGCCCTCTTTCTCTTTTATTGAATCTTCTAATTTCTTTATGGCCAGATTTCTGGCTTTGATTTCAAGCCGTGATTTTTCAATCTTGCTTTCAAAAATAGCGATATCCCGCTCCAAAGTCGTTGATTCTCTCTGTTTTTGCTGAATTATTGAATTTTGAGTCTCAATCTGTTTCTCAATATTGGCAAGCTCGGTCTCAAGCTCCGCTCTTTTTTTAACCACGGAATCAGAGGTATCAGCCAATAGAAAATTCGGTACGATAAATCCGATAAAAAATAAAAAAACAGACAAAAAAACCGAGGAAAAAATTTTAATTTTTTTAAACATAAAGAAACTTCTCTTTTTTTAAAGAGATTATTCTTATTCCGGCTGTTCAATTTCAGCTTCTTCTTTCTTTCCTTTCTTTTCCACTTCAATATCTTCAATAGTTTTCTCCACTTCAATCGTTTCTTCTTTAGGGGACTCGGCAATAATAATAATCTCATCTTCTTTGGTAATAAGCTTAACGCCGGCCGGAAGGATAATCTGGGAGGCTGTTATATGGTCGCCCAAATTAACAAGAGAAGATAAATCAATCTCAAAATTATGAGGGAGGTGAGCGGGCAAAGCTTCAACTTCAACTTGATGCCTCACTTTCACCAATATTCCGCCCTGGCTTTTAACAGCCGGCGATACGCCGATAAATTCAAGCGGAATGCTTGCCTCAACCGGCTTGTTCATTTCTGCGGCATAAAAATCAACATGAAGCGATTCTTTGGAAACCGGGTCAATGGCCACCTCCTGAATAAGAACACTCAATGGTTTATTATCAATCTTTAAATCAATAACCGTTGATTCTCCCGCCTCTTTAAGAACCTTCTTAAAATTGGCAGACGAAACAAAAATAGAGATTGGCTTAACTTTCGGACCATAAACTACAGCCGGGAGTTTCCCCGCTATTCTGTATTTATCAAGTTTTTTTCTGAAAACATCCCGTTTCTCAGTGTTTAATTCTATCCTAGTCATTCCATTATTATATACATCTTCTGATATAAATCAACCCGATAATCATTTAACCAGATTATTCGGCGGAACTTGACCCTCAAGAACGGCGATGATATTTTTAGCGGCTAATTCAGACATAGCCGACCTTGTCTCTTCAGTGGCTGACGCCGTATGAGGAGTCAAAACGACATTTTCAAGTTCAACTAGCCCCGGAGTCAAATTCGGTTCATTCTCATACACATCAAGCGCGGCGCCGCGAATAATTTTATTTTTCAAAGCTTCAACCAAAGCCGCTTCATCAATCACCGGACCGCGCGAAGTATTCACTATATACGCCGTCGGCTTCATCATCTTCAATTTCTCGGCATCTATCAAATGCTTAGTGGTCGGAAGCAAGGGCACATGAATAGAAATAAAATCCGCCTCTTTCAGCAATTCTTCCGGTGTTGCCATAAATCTGGCGTTATATTCTTTCTCAAATTCCTCATTTCTCTTTATATCATAATAAATAATATCCATATCAAAACCTTTAGCCCCGTGATGCGCCACGCGGCTGCCTATTCGGCCAAGACCTAAAATACCGAGAGTTTTTTTACAAAGGTCATTGCCCAAAAGCATCATCGGCTCCCAGCCGTGATATTTGCCGGCTCTTGTAAACCTATCGCCTTCAGTAATCCGTTGAGCCGCGGAAAGCATCAGCCCGAAAGCATGTTCCGCCACCGTATTGGTCAAGACATCCGGAGTATTGGAAGCATAGACATTTTTAGCTTTAAAATCGTCAAGCTTTAAATTATCAAAACCAACCGCGTAATTAGCGACAATCTTCAATTGAGGACCGGCGGCTTCCAAAATTTCCGCGTCTATTTTATCAGTTAAAAGAGCTATCATCGCATCAGCCCCCCTTACGCTTTCTTTCAGCTCTTCTTTTGATAAAACCTTATCCTCCGGATTTATCTCCACTTCATAATCTTTATCTTCAAGCATTTTAATCCCAGCCTCGGGAATTCTTCTTGTTATATATATTTTCATAATTTTACGAAAAAAATTTAAAATAATCTCTATCCCTGCTTTTAAAAAATTTCATAGCTTATTTTTTTTAAGGACGGTTATAAGGGAAATCCTCCAGAAAATAACTATGGAATTTTTTAAAAGCGTTTAAATGCCATTAAACAACCTTAATCTCTCTCCAACTTTTTTTTCAATCGCCAAAACAGACGGCTTCATTATCTTATATGGCGCTATCTCATCGGGATTATCTTGAAGAGATTTCTTAAGCGCCTCTTTATAAGCGACTCTGATTTCAGTGTTTATATGAATCAAAGAGATACCGGCTTCTACAGCTTCTTTAAAATCTTCATCCGAAATACCGGAACCGCCATGAAGTACCAAAGGCGCGCCGACAGCTTCCGCTATCTCTTTAATCCTATCAATATTCAATTTCGGATTTGGAGCGTTTTTAAGCATACCGTGAATATTTCCGACGGAAGGAGAGAAAATATCCACCCCTGTTTCTTCCACAAATCTTTTCGCGTCTTCAGGCGTTGTCAGCTGACCTAAAGAGACCCCTTCGGGCACTTCATCCAAAAGCTTAGACGACTGGCCTATATAGCCGAGCTCCGCCTCTATCAATACCTCCGAATTAACAGACCGCGCGTAAGACACACACTCTTTTGTTATCTTTATATTCTCTTCCATCGGCAATTTAGCGCCATCAAAAATAACAGAATCAAAACCGGCATCAATCGCCTCCCTCACCCTCTCTAACGAATAAGTATGGTCGGCGTTTATAAATATCGGGTAATCAAATTCTTCCCGCAAACTCTTCACAAGCGCCACGGCTTGCTTTACCCCCACAAAATCCCGTTCGCCCTCTGACACGCCGATTACCACCGGCAGTCCAAGTTTTCTGGCGGCGTTAAAAATACCCCAAAGCCCTTCAATATTTGATATGTTAAAATGCCCGACCGCTCTCTTGTCTTTTTTCGCTTCTTCTAAAATTTGTTTTAAATTATATTGCATATTTATACCAATTTTATATCAATCTCGGCTCATAACCGACTGGCGCTTGAGCAAGATTTTCTTCAATCTCTTTTCTCGTGAGCAAACCGGCGCGAGCGCCTATCTGTTGGACGACGGACATTGAATTGACAGGTCCCCATCTTAAAGCTGTCGGGATATCCAGGCCCAGAGCAAGCGCTGAAGTGAAAGCGGAAGAGAATGAATCTCCGGCTCCGGTCCTGTCAAGTGGCGCGCTTGGGTCGGGGTATATCGGCATCTGCCAAAAATTCTCTCCATCATAGACAAAAGCGCCGTCTCTGCCGTCAGTGATAACGGCAATTTTCGGACCAAGTAAAAAGATTCCCCGCAATAATTTTTTAATATCCACTTCGCTGTTTTCCAGAATCTTCTGCGCCTCTTCTTTATTGCAAAAAAATAAATCCGACCTCTTATAAATTCCGGCCAGCGCATCCTTGCCGAATTTTATCTGATAAGTTCCCGGCTGAAAAGCCAGCTTAATCTCCGGATTATCATTCAAATATTTCTCTATCACTTTATGGAAAGGAAGAGATTTCTCCCCCAATGAAGATAGGTACACGAAACGCGGTTGACCTATATCAGGCATCTCGTATGCGTATTCTTCATGTTTAATTAAAATAGTCCTCTCCCCTTTGTATAAAAGGACATAATGATAATTGGTTTTTTTATTTTCATGGGATTTTATAAATTCTATTCCCAGTCTTTCTTTCTTAAGAGCCTCAAGGCATTCCCGGCCAAAATAATCATTACCGATACTTGAAACCAAAGCGCTTTTCAAGCCGAGACGGGAAGCGCTTACCGCGGCATTGGCGCTGTTGCCCACGCCGGGAATAATATGCACATCTTTATAAGGAATCTTATCTCCGAAATTCATGCATATTTTAGTCAATCCATCTTCCCTTTCCACCTCTGCGTTCGCGAGCTCTATAAAAGCGTCTGTGACAATATCTCCAATGGCAATAAAATCATACATACAAAATTATTTAACGCTTGATAATCTTCATTACCGCTTCTTTAATTCCGTTTATCCCCATACCATAATGCTCCACTAATTCTTCCTGCGTTCCGGATTGTCCGAATTTATCTTTCACGCCGACAAACTCCATAGGCGCGGGATAATCCTTGGCCAGAACTTCCGCCACCGCGCTCCCCATACCGCCATAAACTTGATGCTCCTCAACCGTCACCACTCTGCCCGCCTTCTTTGCGACACTTATTATGGAATCTTTATCAATTGGTTTAATAGTATGGTTATTTAAAACAGAACATTCTATCCCCTCGCGAGAAAGCTCTTCGGCGGCAATAAGAGAATTATACACCGATGGACCGCAAGCGATAATCGCGACTTGTGGCTTCTCCGGGTCTCGCAACAGATTAGCCTTGCCAATCTCAAAGGGAGAATCTTCTGTCGTCACAATCGGCGTCGCTTCGCGCGCAAACCGAAGATAAAAAGGCCCTTTTATTTTTGAAGACTGATAGGTCGCTTTCTTAGCCTCTATTGAATCGCAAGGGACCACAACATTCATTCTCGGTATCACTCTTGTCAAAGCTATATCTTCAATCGCCTGATGAGTGCCTCCGTCAGGTCCGACAGAGATGCCAGCATGCGCGCCCGCCACTTTTACATTAGAATCATTATAGCAAATCGTTGTTCTTATCTGCTCCCAATTCCTACCAGGAGAAAACATGGCGTAAGATGCGATAAACGGCACTTTCCCCATCGCCGCCAGGCCGGAAGCGACCGACGCCATAGATTGCTCTCCTATCCCCATCTCTATAAATCTTTCCGGAAATTTTTTTGAAAAGGTGGAAGTCTTGGTAGAATCGGTAAGGTCGGCGCAAAGCGCCACGACATCTGAATTCTCCTGCCCGGCTTTTAAAAGACCTTCGCCATAACCAAACCTGATAGGCGCCTGCTCCACATCTTTATCCAAAAGTTTAGGATTTAATTTTTGATTTTGATTTAACATATTTATTATTCATGCTCGGATTTTATCTTGCCTCCCAATGTCCGCAATTGAGCTAAAGCCTCTTTGGCTTCATCCGCATTTGGCGGCTTGCCATGCCATTCATATTTTCTTTCCATAAACTCCACTCCCTTTCCGGGAATAGTGTGCGCGATAATTACCGAAGGTTTGGAAAACATGGACTGAGCTTGTCCGACAGCGTCATTTATCGCTTCAAAATTATGCCCGTCAACTTCAAGCACATGCCAATTGAAACTTTCAAATTTATCGCTAAGCGATTCCAGCGGCATAATATCTTCAGTAAAGCCGTCAATCTGAATATTGTTTCTGTCTATAATACCTATTACATTATGGAGTTTTTCTCTGCCGGCCATCATCACCGCTTCCCAAACCTGCCCGCAATCAAGCTCACCATCGCCCATAAAACAGTAAAACCATTTATCAGTTGAGCGCCCATCATTCATTCTATCCGCTATCGCCATTCCTATCGCTTGAGAAAGACCAGACCCAAGAGGACCGGAGCTTGTCTCTATGCCGGGCAACCATTCTCTGTGAGGATGTCCCTGCAAACGTGAACCGAATTTACGCAGAGTCTTAAGTTCTTCTACGGGAAAATATCCGGAATAAGCCATCGCCGCATACAAAACCGGGCAAATATGCCCGTTAGAAAGAATGACCCTGTCTCTTTCCGGCCAATTCGGATTTTCCGGTTTATGTTTTAATATATGGAAATAAAACAGAGCAAAAATATCCGCCATTCCCAACGGGCCCGCCGAGTGCCCGGAACCAGCCGCCAAAAGCATTTCAATGATAGACCTTCTCATATCATTTGCTTTCTCTTCTAAAAATTTTATTTTTTCATCAAGTAAATTAGACATCTCTTTTTAAAATTCAATCTCTTAAATCCGCTGTTAAGTCTTTCAATTCTTTCCAATTATCAAACGGTTTTCGCTTGCCGGAAAATATTGCGGAACCCGCTATAAGTCTGTCTGCGCCGGCTTTGACAAGAAGCGGAATAGTCTTAATATTTACTCCGCCGTCAATTGTTATTATAGCACTCGGATGCTTCATTCGTAAATCTTTTATCTTGTATAAAACTTTTTCATCAAAAGATTGCCCCTGAAAACCAATCTTGGCAATCCCCATAAATTGAACAAAATCAATCTTTGGCATAAATTCATCCAAAGCTTCATTTGGCGTGTCAATATTTAAAGCCAGCCCGATTTCAACGCCAAAATCTTTAGCGATTTTTATGGCTTTATTCATACCGTCGCCGGATTCAATATGAACCGCCACTCTTTTAATCCCGGCATCCGCCCAATCTTTTATCACAAATTCAGGATTTTTAACCATCAAATCCACTTCAAAATTTATACTTTTTTCACTTGGCGGCGCCGCCGCCAAGTGAAATTTTAAATCAAAAGGATTATTCCAACTTTTTTCCGGCGTAAAAATACCGTCAGCAACATCAATCTGGACCCAAGAAGAAAAATCTTTGGCAAGATTAATTTTATTTTCAATTTCTCTCCATTCTTTCTCTAAAATTGCCGGGATTATTTCTGCCATAAATTAAATTTCATCTATTTTGCCAATCCTCCTCTTATGCCTCTCTCCATCGGAAAAAGAGGTCTCCAGCCACATCTTAACCGCCTCTCGAGCTTCGTTCTCCAAAATAAATTTGGCGCCCAACGACAAGATATTGGCATCATTATGCTCGCGAGACAACTTTATAATATCAAGCGGTCCGCCGTAGAAAACAGCCGCCCTCACTCCATTAAGGCGATTAGCGGCCATCGCCTCACCCTGACCGGAACCGCCTAAAATTATCGCTTTATTGTTTTCAGGGTCTTCCGCCACTTTTTTGGCGGCAAGAAAAATAAAATCCGGATAATCATCTCCTTCCTCATGAGTAAGATTCCCGAGGTCTTCAGCATCAAAACCCAACTCGCCAAGAAAAATCTGCAATTTCTCCTTTAATTCAAAACCGGCGTGATCAGATGCTAAATAAATCATAAGTCATTAAACTAATTTCCCCGCCTTGATAACATGTTCCGTCAAAGCGTAGCAATACCCTCTTTCATTATCGTACCAAGCCATCACTTTCACCAAATCACCGTCAACAATTTTCGTTAAAGTCAAATCCACAATAGACGCGTATTCACTGCCGACAATATCAGTGGAGACTATCGGCTCTTCAATGACACTCATCACCGATTTCCACCTCGGGTCATTGGCCGCTTCTCTAAAAATTCCATTTATTTCTTCCACTGTCGTAGGGCGAGCGGCTAAAAAAGTGATATCAACAAGAGAGCCGGTTGGGGTCGGCACACGAATCGCAACACCGTCAAAAAGACCCTTAAGCGACTTAATCGCCTCTGTCACCGATATTGCCGCGCCGGTGCTTGAAGGCACAATATTTACCGCGCCTGCTCTGCCGCGGCGCCAATCTTTCGCATCCGGCGAATCAACTAATTTTTGCGTAGCGGTATAACCATGCACGGTTGAAAGCATCGCTTTTTTAATGCCGATAGTTTCCTGCATTATTTGTATAACCGGCGAAGACGCATTAGTAGTGCAGGAGCCATTGGAAGTCACTTCGCAATCCTCAAGTTCATTTTCATTGATTCCGATAAGAACCGTCCTACCTTCCGTAACGGAACCAGATTTATCTTTAGCCGGGGCGGAAATTACCACTCTTTTCGCACCGGCTTTAATATGCGCCGATGCCGCTTCATAGCTTTCAAAAAAACCGGTAGATTCCACCGCCACATCAATATTCATATCTTTCCACGGCAAATTCGCCGGGTCTTTTTGTTGAACAACTATAATTTTCTTGCCATTAACAATTAAAAAATTCGGCTCTCCAAGCGCTGTGGATTTTTCTGTCTTAACATTCAAACCTTCTTTGCCGTAGACACTGTCGTATGTCAAAAGATAAGCCAAATTATCAATATCGCCCAAATCATTGATAGCGATAATCTCTATCTCCGGCCTCTTGAGCGCGACTTTAAAAAACGAACGGCCTATCCGTCCAAAACCGTTAATTGCCACTTTTATTGCCATAATTTAATGATTTTATCTTAATTTATAATAAAATCATTATAGCATAAACTATGATAAACCTTATCCACAGAATACGCTTTTTATTTTAAAAGTTTTTTAAAGATTTCTTCAAGCGCTTTAGGATTGGCGCTACCGCGACTCTTAGCCATCCCTTGCCCGATAAGGAATTTTAAAGCATTCTCTTTACCGGACTTATAATCAGCCGCGGCGGCAGGATTGGCACCCGCTGTCTCTTTGGCAATCTCCAAAAGAACGGTTTCATCGCTAGTTTGCGTCAATCCTTTTTCTTTAATGATAGCTTCAGAATCTCCGCCGCTCTCAAACATTAGAGCCAACACATCTTTAGCCGCTCTTGAATTTATAGTGCCGTTTTTAATAATTTCAATAAGTTTAGCGAAATTTTCCGGAGTGATTTTCATCTCTTTAAAACTGCCTTCTTTATCTTTCATCAACCCTAACAAGTCGCTAGTGATATAATTTATCGCCAGCTTTACGGAAGAAAGCTCTTTCAAGATATCAGCCACCCTCTCAAGAAAATCCGCGACGCTCTTTTCCTGGATAAAAATATTCAGAATTTTCTCGTCCGTCAAATCATAATCCTTCTGAAACCTCTCTCTTTTCTCCCAAGGCAATTCCGGCAAAGCCATTTCGCCGAAATCAAGTTCGCTCACTTTAAGCGGCGGCAAATCCGGCTCCGGGAAATAACGATAATCATGCGCCATCTCTTTCTCCCTTTGCGAAAATGTTTTATTTTTATTTTCATCCCAACCGCGCGTCTCATGGACCACTTTCTCTCCTTTATCTAAAATTTCTGACTGCCTCTTCACTTCATACTCTATGGCGCGCTCCACACTGCGAAATGAATTCAAATTTTTAACCTCCACTTTAGTGCCGAGCTTCTCAAGAACGGAAAGTCTGGCCTCCGTAGGATGCCCCTCTTTATTCGTCCTTAAGGAAGCCGAATTTCTGCCCCCATCTGGCGCCAAGGAAGCTGCCTCATCAACAGGCGCTAAAGAAATATTCGCCTCCACGCGCATCAACCCCTTCTCCATATCGGCATCTGACACATCAAGGTAACGAAGAAGCAACCGCAATTCCTGCGCGAATTCACTCGCCTGCTTCGCTGAGGTGATGCAAGGCTCGGTCACGAGTTCCATAAGAGGTATACCGGCTCGGTTATAATCCACATGACTTGAACTCGGGTCGTCATCATGAAGGAGTTTCCCTGTATCCTCCTCCAGGTGCACGCGGGTAATCTCTACGCCATTTAAAGAACCTCCCGAGACAAGCGGATATTTGTATTGGCTTATCTGATAGCCCTTGGGGATATCAGGGTAAAAATAATTCTTCCGGTCAAACTGAGAATACTCGGCTAAATTGCCCCCCAAGGCCTTGCCGACAAAAAGCACTTTCTTCACTGCTTCCTTGTTAGCCACCGGCAGGGTCCCCGGATGCCCCATACAAACAGGGCAGACATTCACATTGGGGCTCTTTTCCAGGGGGTCGTTTAAAGAATTGCAGAACATCTTAGTCCGCGTCTTCAACTCCGCATGTATCTCAAGCCCGACAGTAAGTTTGTAATCCATAGAAATATTTGTGATTTAATTTTTCTGTCCGTCTATTTACTTTTGAGCTTCTTGTTGGACAACCTTATGTCTAAGATATCAAATTTACGGCCCATAATCTTTTCTTTCATATCCATGATTACTCCATTTTACCCTACTCAAAGAAAAAAATCAAAAAACTTCTCTTTACCTGATATTAATATATGGACGTCGGACATCCATATATTTATTCAAGCGCTATCTGATTTATACCTTCTAGTAATAACTCCTCGAGCCATTTCTCAATACTATGTTTATATTGTTTCTGATCGCCAAAAAATTTTAAAAGAAAGTCTCTCTGAGTAACGGATGGAAAATTTTTTTTACCGATATAATCTAAATGACTGCTCCAGCGATACAAATCAAGAAACTTCATTGATTCTTTTAAGTTCTTCAATTTTCTTTCTCTCCATTCCGGTGCTGTTAAATCAAGCGGATTTAAATGAATATAGTATGGCAGATGAATAAAATGCGCTTCATCTTTTATTTTTATTCTTTTATATTTTCCTTCAAACAAGGCTCCATTGCGCTTATATTTTTTATTGAAATATTTGGCATACCCGCCATTAAGCTTTTTCATAAAAAGCGGGATGCCATTATCAGCAACACTTGATAAAAGTAGATGATAATGGTTGGGCATTAAAGAAAAGGCATGGATCTTCACCAATAATTTCCTCTTCTTTTCTTTAATGTATGGATGTCCGACGTCCATAGATTTTTTTTGGAAAAAATAAGTTAAGTTGTTACTTGGATTTACATCATTAAATTCAAACAAGTCATGAATTGCGCGAAAATAATCTTTCTCATCTAGAAATATTTTTCGTTTATCAACTCCTCTATTTAAGATATGATAAAGTTCCATGATAGTAGGTTAAGTATATAACATATGGATGTCCGACGTCCATATGTTATCGTCCATGGCACTTTTTGTATTTCTTCCCGCTGTCGCACGGGCATGGGTCGTTTCTGCCGACTTTGTCGAACTGATTTCCGCTTTTGACGAAATTGCCCACTTGAGTGTTCGCCTCGGACTGATTACCTCCTCCTATTAACACGCCATTTTTATGAACCTCTTCCAGCTTCTTCTTCTCTTCCATGAAGACACCGCCACCCATATGAGGGATGAGTTTTATCAGATTAGAATCTATCGTTTCTTCAAGTTCATGAAAAAGACGCAAACCTTCATTCTTATATTCAATCAAAGGGTCCCTTTGCCCGAAAGCGCGAAGTCTCACGGAAGAACGCACATACTCCATCGCCTCCAAGTGCTCAAGCCAAAGCATATCTATATTCTGCAAAATCGCCATTCTTAAATTTTTGAAAAAAAGGTCATCGCCCATCTCTTCTCTTTTTTTGGCAACAGCGTCAATCGGCTCGTCATAATCTTTATAAATATTCAAAAGATTATTCCATAAAGATTCATTATCACCTAAAAGAGCTTTGCGTCTTCTGGAATAGACGGATTTCCTCTGTTTATTCAAAACATCATCGTATTCAAGCAGATGTTTTCTTAAATCAAAATTCATCCCCTCAATCTTGCTCTGAGCCGATTCCAACGATTTAGTGACCAGCCTGTTTTCAATCGGCTGGTCCTCCGGTATGCCAAACCTGCCCA
The DNA here is from genome assembly GCA_964363045.1 of uncultured Candidatus Saccharibacteria bacterium. Lineage (GTDB taxonomy): Bacteria > Patescibacteriota > Minisyncoccia. The sequence continues at coordinate 5,453 of CAYIGM010000008.1, read as the reverse complement.
TCATTGATTTAATTCTGTCAGAACCGAACACCCTCATAAGGTCGTCTTCCAGAGAAACATAAAAGCGCGTCTCTCCCGGGTCGCCTTGCCTACCGGCGCGGCCCCGAAGCTGATTATCTATCCGTCTCGCTTCATGGCGCTCTGTGCCTATCACATATAACCCGCCGAGTTCTTTAACTTTATCCTGTTCTTCTTTCAAAGAAGGATTACCGCCCAAAACGACATCAACGCCTCGGCCGGCCATATTAGTGGCAATAGTGACCCTGCCCAGCCGCCCGGCTTGAGCGATTATCTCACCTTCCCTTTCATGATTTTTCGCGTTTAAAACTTCATGAGGCACGCCTTCTTTTTTAAGCAAAGCGGAGAGATATTCATTTCTTTCAATGGATACCGTTCCCACTAAGACCGGCTGGCCTTTGCCATTAAGCTCTTTCGCCTTCTCTGCCACGGCTTTAAATTTCCCTGCCACGGTTTGAAAGATAAAATCTTCTTTGTCCTTTCTAAGCAACGGCTTATTTGTCGGCATAGAGACCACTTCCAGATTATAAACTTTATGAAATTCCTCGGCTGAAGTCATAGCGGTGCCAGTCATACCGGAAAGTTTCTCATACATTCTGAAATAATTTTGAAAAGTGACACTCGCAAAAGTTCGGCTTTCTCTTTGCACCGATACTCCCTCTTTTGCTTCAACCGCCTGATGAAGCCCCTCCGACCAGCGCCGACCGGGCTGAAGCCGTCCGGTAAATTCATCCACTATTATAACTTCATCATTTTTCACGACATAATTTTTATCGCGCTCAAAAAGCGCTTTGGCGCGAACGGCTGTCTCCAAATGATGAACGTATTTAATCCCCTTCTCGGTGTAGATATTGCCTATGCCAAGAATCTTTTCCGCTTTATCTATTCCCTCTTCCGTCAAAGAAATGGCGCGCAGCTTCTCATCAATTTCATAATCAATATCTTTATCCAGCTTCTCAGCAATCTTAGCAAATGTCTTATAAAGGACTTCCGACTCCGCCGACGGCGCAGAGATTATAAGAGGTGTCCTGGCTTCATCTATTAAAATAGAATCTATTTCATCAACAATCGCGTAATGAAAATCCCTTTGTGATAAATCTTTCTCGCTATAGACAATATTATCCCGCAAGTAATCAAAACCGAATTCATTATTGGTTCCATAAGTAATGTCAGCTCCGTAAGCTTCTCTTCTTGAACATGGTCTTAAAAATTCATGAACAACTTGGAAGCTCCCCTTCTCATCCCTTTCTTTGTCTAAATTATTTTTTTCCTGAGTCGGGTCGTACAAAAAAGAAGATTCATGATTTATGCATCCGACAGAAAGGCCTAAAGCATTATAAATCTGCCCCATCCAAACGGCATCTCTTCTGGAAAGATAATCATTAACCGTAACGACATGAACGCCTTTCCCTGAAAGCGCGTTAAGATACGCTGGAAGAGTGGCAACGAGAGTCTTGCCTTCGCCTGTTTTCATTTCAGCAATCGCTCCTTTATGCAAAACTATGCCGCCCAAAAGCTGAACATCGTAATGCCTTTGGCCAAGAGTTCTTTTGGCCGCTTCTCTCACCAAAGCAAACGCTTCAGGCAAAATATCATCAAAGGTCTCGCCTTTTAATATTCTTTCTTTAAGTCCGGCGGTTTCAAGAGGAAGCTCTTTATCTTCCAAAGACGCGAATTTTGCCTCCAGCGCGTTAATTTCAGTAACAATATCTCTGCCCTCTTTCAAAAAGACGCTTTCTTTGCTAAAAATCTTATTATTTATATTTGATAAAAATGACATATTAATTCTATCTATATCATAAATTCAGACAAACTGAAACCCCCGCCTAGGCGGGGGTTAAAGCTTTGCGTTTTATCTTACTTC
>CAYIGM010000008.1:0-3471 GCA_964363045.1 uncultured Candidatus Saccharibacteria bacterium | reverse complement strand
CAACTTTCTTTTTTGCTTTTTTCTTTGTAGCCATTTTATTTAAAATTTATTTTATAAATTTATAATAACATCGACCTCTTTAAAATATCATTCAAGATTCTTTAATATAATTATCTTTCTTTCTGCAAATAAAAACAATTAAAAAAAAGCAAAACTGTGGATAACTTTTAAAAAAAATTCTGAAATCAGAAATTAATTTTCAAATTCTCCGACTAACTGAACTTCTTCTTCCAATTCTATTTTAAATTTTTCATAAACTTTATTTTTGCATAACTCCGCAAGAGATTTCATATCTATTGCCGTGGCATTGTTTTTATTCAAAATATAATTGCAATGTTTTTCCGACACAAAAGCTCCGCCCTTGTTTTTGCCGGCAAGTCCGGTCTCTTGTATTAAAAATCCGGCTGGCAATTTGTATTTTTCTTCCACTTTTTTCAATTCAGGAAAATTAAGGATGAATTCTTTTTTATTCAAACCGTTATGATTCCAAGAAATATTTTTAAAGAAACACCCCGCCGACTTGCTTCCATAATTATAAGACAGGGCTCGCGATTTAATATTGGAAAACATAATTTTCCTTATCTCCTCCTCTTCTCCGCGCTCCATTTCTAAGACAACTGACAAAACCGCCAAATTAGAATTTTTCTTAAAAATAGAGTCCCTATAGCCAAATTGGCAGTCTTCTTTACTGAATCTTTTGATACCCAGGGTTTCAATGTCAATAACTTCCGCTTCTTTAACCGCTTCAGAAAAACTGCCTCCAAAAGCGCCGGCATTGCCTCTTATCGCGCCTCCGATACTGCCGGGTATTCCAACCGCCCATTCAAGTCCGGAAAGTGAATGGCTTGCCGCAACCTGCACGACATTTGCCAAATTTTCACCGGAAGAAGCGGTTATTTCCAATTCATCCGCTGACGCTCCTTTCATTTCATTTTTTATGACAAGTCCGCGAAAGCCATCGTCAGAAATCAAAACATTTGAACCTCCTCCTAAAATAAAAACAGGCAATTTTTTTTCTTTAGCCAGTTTCAGAGAAGTAATAAGCTCTTGTCTATCAGAGACAACGGCAAAATAGCGCGCCACTCCGCCTATTTTAAGAGTAGTGAACGGGGCCAAAGAGATATTTTCTTCAATCTTCATAATAAGCGACCGATTATTTATTCAAAGCAGGCGGTTTAAGTCCTATCAAGGCGATAAGCACCGTCCCGGCCAAAGAAGTGAGAAGAAGATAATTAACATTCAAGCCATCCACTTTTAAAATTATATAAGTAGTGGCTGTCCAAATAATGACCAAAGCTAAAGCGACCCATGGATATTTCATATTAATAAATTATTTAATCTTTTAATCTGGTTATTTTATATTTTTTTACAAGCTCTTTGACTTCATCATACTTATCGGCATATACCAATATAAGCTCAACAATTTTTTCTCTCAATATAAGCCTCTTCTCTTTCTCATCGCTCACTCTTTCTCTAAACAACTCCCAGCCAATTTCAGAAGGAGATTCTAACTTCCTGCCGGAATCATTGAAATGATCTTCCGTTTGAATAATTCGTATGGCTTCATCAAGAGAATATCTTTTAAAAAACAGATCTATTCCTTCTATTATATTAAATTTATCGGATAACTGCAAGGCGATAGTTTCTATGGCTGACAATGTCCGCAAAAAGAGAAGCGCTTCTTTGCCAAAATATACCCCGTAATCTTCAGCTTTATTTATCGCTTCAAACAGATAAGGAGCGACGCTCTTGCCACCATTTAAAGAATGGGTTTCTAATGATTCATACCAAGCAGAAAATATCTTTTCAAAATCATCGGCCAAATCGCGGGCCATAAGTTCTTTTATTTTCTTAAAAATCTTCTCATAAACCCTATAATAATCACTGTCAAATTGCTTCCCCAACTCTAAAAGACTTGAAGCGGCGAGGGAAAAATCTTTTTTGCATACTCCGTAAAGAAATTTCATCAAATAAATCCTGTCTTGTTTATTATTCTTATCGGAAACGAAAAGATGGTCGGCATCTGTAAAACTGTGGTCCAGATAGACAACTTTGCCGTTATGGTTATCCGCGCGAAGCGAGAAATCATCATCTTGGCCAAAAGATTGAATCGGGGTAAAGATAATATTTGAAGGATAAGGATTGGAATGAAAAAAACCGTCAATGAAATATTGGCGCATAAGGTCTCTTATTAAATATAACGCCAGTCCGTCAATATTGATCTTTCTCCTGATTAAAAGCTCTTTCTCTGAAACTTCTTTGGAGAGAGAAATATCCAAAAGAGAACTCGCCAAAATGCCGTTTTCAATAAATTCCTGAATTAAAACTTTCGGCGTGGTAAATTTCAAATACTGCTCCGGCACCATGCTTTCAGGATGATTCTTGGCGTGATGAAAAAGCACTTCCGCATTTTTAGCCTCTTTTGTAAAATCCAAGTCCGAACGCATCCATAGAATAAAGTCCGAGACCAGCTCTCTCATCTGCACTCTTGAAAAAATTCTGAAAAAATCCAAAACGCCCGCCAAAAAAATAATCACGGAAAAATCAATTTCAAACTTTTCTTTTATCTTCGGCCTTTGAATCTTTACGGCAACCCTTGACCCGTCCTTAAGCTCGGCTAAATACACCTGAGATATGGGCGAAGATGCAATAGGTTCTTCATAAAATTTAGAAAAAAAATTGGAAGGATTGCGGCCAAGCTCTTCAGCCAAAATAAATTGCATTTCAGAAAAAAGGACTGCCGGCGCTTTATCGTCCAGCAAAAAAAACTCTTTTATGTAAGGGAGTGGTAAAATATCATTCCTTAAAGCGAGCGCTTGTCCGAATTTCAAAAAAACCCCGCCGGCTTTTTCAAAAAAAAATTTAAGCCGAATCGGATTAGTCAAAATAATATCCTCTTTAACGCCCCCTGATTCAACAGAATAACTCCGTTTCAAAAAAATTGAACCAAAGAGACGTAATATATTGAAAAGCCGTCTTAGAAAAATAAAGCCGTCTGCCACCATAATCATTTGTGAATTATTAATATTAAAGAGACCTGAATCCTATATAAGAAAGAATAACCGTAATAATCATCACAAAAAAGAAGAAGACTTCAGGATTCGGCAAACGTTGAGAAGAGATAAGAAGCGTTGCGGCAATCCATATTCCCAATATTGCAAATGATGTCCAGGTGTATCGCATATAATAAAAAATAGATAATAATCTTTCTTTCGGGCAATTAAAGGAGCGGTGAGGCTAACTCCAAAAATGTTTAATTATATGAGCGCCTGTCACCGCTCCTTTAATTGTCCGAATCCTATATTCGCCTATTTATAATCTTACAAGAAAAAACGGCTGAACACAATAGAACACAAAACCCGCCTTGCGGCGGGAAATGTGCAAACATTTTTGGATCCCTTCTTATTGATAACAAAAAGGAACGCTCATACATTTATAGTATAGCAAATCTGCAAAAAAAGTCAAGCAGAA
>CAYIGM010000007.1:0-22011 GCA_964363045.1 uncultured Candidatus Saccharibacteria bacterium | reverse complement strand
CCTCCTTCTAACTAACCGACGTCCGACGTCGGTTGTTGGATTAAAGTTTCAATTTCCAGCCAATCCATGTATTGCCGACTTTTGTGTTAGTTGGGTTGGTGCTGATATAAAGGCTTCTCGTATAAGGTTGACCTTTCCCCGATTTGAAGATTCCTTTCCCAGTGTAGGGAAAGATTTCAAGCCGGTAATTATTTCTTGGGAGTCTTATAAAGAGGGAGTTGACCCTTTCATAAGTGTTCCCGTTCAGTTTCCGGCCGTAAGTGTCAAACTTTATCTCTTGCACTTTAGCCGACCCCAGACGGAGGCGCAAGGTCACGCTCTGTACAAAAGCGCTTTCAAAGTGTATCGCCTCCAGCCCGTCCACGGTAATCCAGCTGGGAGTATCAAACTTCTCCCAGGTTTCAGTTTCTTCATTCCAAATCTTTATCCAGCCTGGGGTCTGCACTTCCGCCGGCCCGCGATAAAGGATATAGTCGCTTCTGCCGGATGTGGAAGTGGCACGGACATAGATATCCACATCTTTGCTTACGCCGCCCTCCTCATTGGAGAGCATACCTATTCCCGGGTCATTGTTTCTGATAGTGAATCCGCCCGGGGTTGTCTGAAGCGCGCCTTGCGCTTTGAGGTCGGCAAGCATATTAAGTATCACTCCCGGTCCGCCAGTGGCCGATACCTTTGTTCGTCCGCCGGTTGCTTCTAAGGTAGAGCAACCTACTAGAGAGAGCATTGTTAGGGCGAGCATCATCGCAAGCATTGCAATGATGACGAGCTTTAATTTATCTTCTCTCCTCCTTATTTTTTTCATAACCCCTCCTTTTCTTTAAATTGTCAGAGAACGGATAAGAAAAAATGCTTAATTTTTTCTTAGTTTCTATTTTAATTATACTCTATTTATCAAGAAAAGTCAATAAAATTAAAAGATAAAAAATCCCCCGCAAGGTCTCACCTTGCGGGGGGGGGGTGGCGAAGTTGTTATTTTTTTACTACTACTACCGCCTCCGGCGTTCTCTCTTTCAATGCCTTGACGAAGGCTCCTTCATAATCCGCCGTCTTCACAGTCATTGACGGCGAGACTAACGAAACCTCCACTTCGGTTCCGCCAGTGGTGCCGGCGGTCACGAATATGTTGAACCGATAGAATCCCAGACCAACAGTAAAGGCTGACCTCTCGGCGACGATCATCCCTCCTTTTGCATCGCTTGCCGTGACGGCAAAGCCAATGTCGTTTAGCGCCCGCATTGACGCTTGGAAGACCACGGCGGTATCACTGTTCTCATAACGCAAAAAACTGCGCTCCGTGGTTGCTGTTGTCGTTAGACACCCGGCAACAGCTATGATGATTGAAAACAGTAATACCGCCATAGTCACTACTGGAATCCGCTTGTTTTTCATTTTACCACCTCCGTTAAGGGTTTTAAAAAGAAGATGGAGCATCTTTTTTATCTATTTCTATATTAAAGCATATTTAATAATTGTCAACCCTGCTCTGATATTTTAGCGCATTATGCAATTTAAGATAATAAATAGAATTCCACGGAGAAAGAGACTATAAATAAATAAATTGCAAAAAATACATATTTTTCTCTGTAATTTTTTCTGTTTATCAGAAAGAAAAATATGAATCCAAAAATAAAAGCGGTCAAAAAAGTGTATAAATTAAAGAGGAAACTGATTGCTAATGCGAATGGAGCCAGCCAAGCTAATAATCCTGTAATGAATTTTCCGTTCTCTTCTCCTAATATGGCGGGCAATGTTTTTATTTTTGCCAATCTGTCTCCTTTGATATCTTTTATATTTTTGAAATTTTCAATCAGAAAAAAGAAGCACCAAATGCCGAAAGAATACCGTAGCGGGAATGAGTAGACTTTTTCCGTGCCGGAGCTTATAAAAAATCCCAACCAGACAGAAACCAGGGTTAGGAAACCGATTAACGCTGACGATAATACTGGTATGCCTTTCAGCCTTAATGGAGGAGCTGAATAGATATGGTATGTTGCCAGGAAAGTCAGAATTAAGAGCAAGGTGTAATAACCAGAGAGGAAGCTGAAGCCCAGTGATAATATTAAGAAAAAATATTTTATTTCGCGCCATTCTTTCAGGGAAAGTTTTCCTTGAGGCAAAGGTCTTTCGCGGTTGGAGATTTTATCAATTTCTACATCAATTTCGTCATTTTCCCAAATAGAAAATAATCCGGCAAATAAAAGAGCCAAGTAGATGGAAGCTATTGAAGTAATATCAAATAATGAATTGACCGGCCACTTGCCGCTATAGAGCGAACCTAATGAGATTCCAATAAAGACGAGAGAAAAATATAATATGATTCTCAAATATCTAAAATTTCTGAAAATTGATTTGAATTTTTCTTTATCATATAAAGCAAACCAGGCAGACAGTAAGAACAAGCTCATTATCCAAAGTGCCACCGCTATTATCATATAGAAATTATTTTCCGCTTCAGGGCTTATTTTAAATTTTACTGAATCATTGTTTGAAAAATTATTATCAAAAATGATAGTCCGGTTTTTTGTATTGGATAGCATCGGGTCGCGTGAAAAGTAAAAGTCTGTTTCCGACGCCCTTCCGATTTGAGCGTAATCTTTGGAGATAAAATTATAACTTGCGAAAATGTAACTCGGAATCGCGCTGTAAAATGAAAAAATCGTATAAACCAGAAAGACTCCCAGAAGCGCCTTTTTCCAGTTTTTCGTTTTTGAAAATATGTAAGCCGCTGAAAGTCCGAGTAAGACCAAAGCGGCTATTTTCATTCCGATGCTCACCATTATTCCGGTATTTAGGAAAAAAGTCAGATAAGAAAATAAAAGTTCGCTGGATGACCCTTGAACAAATACATAATAAACTGACCACGGGCCTTTTAATAAGATATCAACGATTGGAGGTATGAACATGAGAGGAGATATGATAATGCCGAATTTGCTTGTTTTCTCAATCTTCTCTTTAGTCAGGAGATTAAAAATAATGAAAAGAGTCAAAAAGGCGCAAAAAAACCAAAATGGCTGGACAAAAAGAGTTCCGAAAAAACCGGCAAATTTGCCATCAAATGCAATATTGACGAAACTTTCTATAATCGTTCTTAACAAAACGATTATATATAATATAATTACCCCTTGCCAGAATGACATAGGCATATTTTCAACTTTATGGATAAGGGTTTTTATCATTATCTATAAGATATCTTGATTCGCGTTTTTTATCCACAAAGTCTTGTGAATTTATTATAGCTATAGCCGTTAAGGTGCTATAATAACCATAGATTGGAAAAATTATTATTAAGAAAGAAAAATATTATATTTATTATTTTTGCCTTGTTTGTTTTAGTGGCGGGGTTTTTAGGATTGAGATATGGAAATAATAAAAAAAGTGGTCTGCCCGCCGATAAAAATAACATAATTAAAGAAGATTTATTTTCAAAAGATATCGATGGCGACGGGCTTAAGGATTGGGAAGAAGCGCTTTGGAAAACGGACCCCAATAATCCGGATACTGACGCCGACGGGACATCCGATGGAGATGAGGTTAAGGCCAATAGGGACCCGCTTATCCCCGGCCCTAACGACCACCTTGACCTACAAAATGCGGACGGAGGGAAAATTAAGGAATTAGTTATCAGTCAATCAACACCGGTTAATCTGACTCTGGAAATGGCCCAAAATATGGGGACGAATGTCACGAAGGGTTCACAAGATATGAGTAAGATTGATTTTTCCGACCCGTCAAGTTTAAGTTTCCTTAATAAAGATATGAGCGAGAACTTGGCTTTATTTATCGCCAGTCTTAATCCTAAAGTTTCGGGAAAAGAGATAAAAGTTTCCGCGACCAATGATGAAGCGACGGTGCGGGAATATTTAATTGTTATGTATAAGATTATTCTTTCGCCAGATTATCCAAAAGGCGATGAAGGGGCTATAATTGATAAGGCGATGCAGACCGGCAATTTCACGGAGATAGACAAATACATAAATTATTACAGCCAAGCTATCAGCCAAATGAAGAGTATGACTGTTCCGCCTGATTTTTTAGCTTTACATAAAAGTGGGCTGGAATTGATGATGACAAATAAGAAAATATACGAAAGCGTTAAAGAGGTTAAAATAGACGCCTTGAGGACGGTTATCGCGCTTGAACAATTCGCGAAAACCAGAAAAGAGACAGCGGAATTATTATCAAATTTCGCGGATATGGTTAAGAAATACACCGATAAATACAATATTTAAGGATTTTTTATGAATAATTTTTTAAGAAAGATAGACGATTTTTTAAATAAAGCGATAGCGGTTATTTTGATTGTTGCCTTTGCTTCAATTGCTGGAGCCGGTTTAATCTATCCTAGGCAAGCGGATGCTGGTATAGCTTCCGGAAGTGTTGTCTTTGACCCAGTACATACTGCAGAGACTATAATTAATGGGATTGCAGATTATGCTAGCGAAGTCGCTGCTGCTGTCTGGGATTCTAGGAATAGTTATATGGATACCGTCGCGAATCTTTTTGCCAAACAGCTGATGGATTATATGGTTGATGGGATTGTGAAGTGGATTCAGGGCGGTGGTGACCCGAAATTTGTGACCGATTGGGAAGGATTTTTGACTACTGTGGCTGACGATGCCGGAGGAAAATTTCTGGAAGAATTGATCGGCTCTAGTTTTATGGCCGGGCTTTGCCAGTCGGATTGGGCGATAAAGATAAATATCGGCTTGACCAAACCGGAGACTTTTGCCACCAAAGCGAAATGTTCTTTAAGCGCCATTGGGGCGAATTTTGATAACTTTATGGATAATTTTGAAAATGGCGGTTGGGAAACATGGATTAAAGTTTCCGAAGGGCAGAATAATCCTTACGGACTCTATATAATGGCTTTAAATGAAAAGCTTGACAGGGAAGCGAAAGCTACACTTGGTCTTGAGAAGGAAGCTTCAGCCTCGTCCGGCTTTTTGAGCGATAAGGTTTGCCGGTCGGTCATGTGCGCTGATTCCGTAACAGGCAAGAGTAATACAATGACAGGCACTTACACGCAAGACGATATAGAGACCATTCAAACAGGAGAAACGGACACTTTTTTTTGCGATTGCGTTCAATGGGAAACGCGCACCCCGGGCAAGATAGCCGGTGAAGCGCTTAGCGAGTCGGTATTTAAAGATATTAAATGGCTTCAAAACAAAGAAAGATGGCAAGCGTATGTTGTGGCGATTTCCGACGCTATTGTCAATCGACTGATAACGGAAGGTGTTAGCGCGATTACTTCAAGCGATTCCACATCAAGCAGTGGCGGGTCTTCCAGTTCCCCGACTCTGCCATCAGATACATTTGACACTACGGCTCCAGTGACAACGCTATCTTATTATTCATCTTGGAAAGTTCAGATTACCGCGGATGAGCCGGCAACTATCTTCTACACGATTGACGGCACTGAGCCTAACACAACTTCGCTTGTCTACAGCGACCCGATTCAAGTTACCGTTGCCACCACTTTAAAATGGTTTGCTATGGATACTATGGGAAACACCGAAGGAACGCACACCGTCTCTCTTAGTCCGCCATTTGTCATTCCTGACCAAACGGCTCCGTCAACAGCCATAGTCGCGTCTGGTTCTTCAACTGTCGCTCTTGTTGTCGACAAGCCGGCGGTTATCTATTATACAACTGACGGCACAATGCCCACCGCCTCTTCCGACCGTTATCTAAAACAATTGGATGTGTCAGGTTATGTTGGCGGTATAATCAAGTGGTTTGGTGTTGGCAGTGGAGGGACTGAAGCGATAAATTCAATGACTCTTACTTCCAGCCCTCCTTTCCCGAACAGTGAATTGACCACCGTGTCTGACCTGGTGGCGCCGACCGCTTCCATTACCGCTTCCGCTATTGCCCCATCTACTTCCCTGATACAAGACCAGTTCTTTAAGATTGACCCTTCCACTTCATGGGATTACGACAGCACGACTAATATCATTGAACATGAATGGGATTTTGACAATGACGACGAGTATGATTGGTGGACTATTGATTGGAACAGGGACGGAGTGTTTGATGAAAGCCAATGCAGAAGCGGAGCAGTCTGCACCGGCACGGCTTCCGGCATTGGAAACGGATTTTTGGGAATGCAGGTGACGATCGGAGAGAAGGCCGGAGTGGTGGAAGTTAAATATTCCAGTGGCAGTCGGCAGATTACGCTTCAGGTGACGGACGGCGAGGGCTTATCAACTAAAACCAGCATTACTGTAGATGTTCAATAAAATAAAAATTAAAAAATTTCTGCCGTATCTTTTTCTGATATTGATTTTAGGCGGAATGGTCTTTGTTCCTATTCATAAAGCGCATGCCGGACTTTGGGAGACATTGACTAATCCTAGTAAGGCGCTTGTCGGGTTTTTGGCAGCGATTGCTCAACTAGTCTTATGGATGGTGTCTTGGTTGCTGTGGGTAGCAGGCCATCTTTTTAACTATGCTTTGAATTTAACATTAAGCAAAGATATTTTCGGCTTAACAGTGATTGGGACAGGATGGGAAGTTTCCAGGGATTTAGTAAATATATTTTTTATTTTCATTCTTCTTTATATAGCGATAGCCACGATTTTGCAGATTGCGGGTTACGGGATAAAAGACTTATTGGTTAAAGTTATTATAATAGCCCTGCTTGTCAATTTCAGTCTAGTTATTACGAAAGTTGTCATTGATGCGTCTAATATTTTGGCAATGGAATTCTATAGTCAGATGGGTAAGGATATATCCGCTACAATGATGAAGGGTCTTAATTTAGCGACTATTTATGATGGCAAGAAACTCAAAGACCCTGAAACAGGCGAAGATAAAATATCTGCTTTAACTGTTATTATTGTCGGGCTTGGCGGTGCTGCTTTGATGCTGGTCACAACTTTTGTTTTTCTAGCGGCGACCGCCTTGTTTGCCATTAGAACTGTTTATTTATTGTTTCTTATGATTTTATCACCTTTGGCTTTTATGGCGATGATATTGCCAAGCACAAAAAAATATGCCAGCCAGTGGTGGGAGAAGCTATTCAGCCAAGCTTTTTTTGCGCCGGCGTTTATGTTTATGATTTATCTGGTGGTAAAAATTATTAGTGATGATGGCTTTAAAGCCAGCATTAGCGCAGGTAGCGCGGGTAGTACGGGGATTGTTGTTGATGCTAGCGCCAGTTTATCGGCGACTATGTCAAGCAAGGATGCCGGGGCATTGGGCGTCTTGGTCCATTTTATAATTCTTATCGGTTTGATGATTGGTTCGCTTATTGTGGCAAGCAAGATGGGGGCTGTGGGAGCAAGTACCGCTATTTCGTATGGTCAAATCGCACGCAAATGGGGTCAAGGTTACGCGGGGGGTAAAATTAAGCGCGGAACCGGTTTTGTGTCGGAGAAGATGTTGAATGAAAAAAGCTGGATAAATCAAGGAGGTGGAGGGCGAATCCAAGGAGCAATAAGAGGAACAGTGAAAACAATAAGAAGTGTACCAATGGTTGACAGAGGGTTGGCGAAAGCTTCTTCTTGGAGAGAACAGCAAATGAAGGCAGAGGAAGGTAAATACAAAAAACAATATGGTTCGTATAGTGAAGCGGGCCTTGATGCTGTAAGTGGAATTCAAGACGGAATGACGGCAAAAACATTAAAGAAATTTGGCATGAAAGACGTTAAAGGCGAGGTGATAAAGAGTGTTGAAGAAAAAAGACAAAGTGATAAAGTCAAGAAAGAAAGAAAAGAAGCAAATAAAAAAGCTGAGGATGATGAATATAATAAGATAATAGATAGGCAAAAATCATCGTTATTTGGAACGAAAGAAACTGATGAATTAAAAAATGAACTTGTTAAGATTGAAAATTCATTGGATGAATTGGCAGATAAACCAATGAAAGAAGAACAAAAGGAAAGGGTTATTACAATTGAAGCGGAATTATCTGGCTTGACGAATATACCAGCTGAAGCTATAAAAGCTGATCCGAAACTTCAGACAGAACAGAATAATATAAATAATAAGAGAAAAGGACTTATCATGGAAAGAGATGCTATTAAACAAGAACATCAAGATGATATAAAAAAAGAAAAAATGGAACTTCGTATGAAGAAAGGCGCTATTAATATGGCGATTGGAGATAAGGAAAAGATGCGTCAGATAGAAGAGAATAGAGAAAGAAGGATAGATACGGAAAAAATTGAAGAGAGAGTTTCTAAAGTTGAAAGCGCTTCAGGAGAGAAAAGAGAGCCACCGCCTAATAAAAAGACGTAATTTTAATAAAATAATAAGATGTTAATTTTATAAATTAAATTATGAAAGAATATACGGAAGAAGAAATAATTGAAAAATACAAGGAGCTTCCTTCGGATGTAAGGGGTGCTATTTTTGCAGTTGATTCAATTGCCTCAATTGAAGAGATTGGAAAAAAATATAAGTTGTCTGTTGATAAAATTGGAAATTTGAGTAATGAAATTCGCATGTTAATGCTCGGCATCACCGAACCGCCAGAATTTATCCCGAATATTAGCCGACGCCTTGGTGTTGATAAAAATATCGCCAGAGAAATAACCAAGGAAGTGAATGAAAAGATATTTTCTAAAATCAGAGAGTCGCTGAAGAAAATTCATAATATTAAAGAAGAAGCGGAAGAGCGGGGAGGCGGGCAAGTTGAAGAAACGGCAAAGCCTGCGCCGGTAGAGCCGCCAGTTCCTAAGGGATTAGACAGAAACGAAATATTGAAGGGGATAGAAAATCCGGAAACTATTCAAATTCCGCCGATTTTTCAAAGAAATGTTAAAGCTGATGTTTCTTCTGCGCCGATGAAACCGGGCATATCAAGACGGCCGCCGGAAGTTTCGGAACATAATGGCGATAAGTCGCGCGGACCGGGCGGTGATAAATATCCGGAAGGCGACCCTTATAGAGAACCGGTTAGATAAATTTATAATTTCACTAGTGGCTAAATCCTAGTTACTATTGGCTAATATATGAGATTTCAAGTTCCGCAATTTACAGAAGTAGAAGATAAAATATTCGGACCGCTTACTCTGAAGCAGTTTATTTATCTTGCCGGCGGAGGAGGGATAAGTTTCCTTTTTTATGTAATATTTCCTCTTTGGCTTACGGTCATACTCGCGTCTCCTATTGTGATTTTCGTATTAGCACTCGCTTTCTATAAAGTTAATGACCAGCCATTTATAAAAATGGTTGAGAACGCTCTTTATTATAATTCCTCCACTAAGCTTTATTTGTGGAAAAAAAGCAATTCCGGCGCCGTGGCGTCTAAATTGGTCAGTCCCGCCGAAAGTTCTGAAGCTCTGAATATTCACGCGCCGAAGCTTACGAAAAATAAATTAAAGGATTTGGCCTGGAGCTTAGACATTAAAAAATAAAAGTGTAAAAATCAAAATGGAAAATAATAAAATATATGATTAATTCTAAACCAACACAGCAATTTATTCCCATAAAAGAGGTTAGAGACGGAGTGGTGATACTCCGTGATAATGCTATGCGGATGATTGTGATGGCTTCAAGCTTGAATTTCGCTTTAAGGTCTGAAGACGAGCAAACGGCCATAATTATGCAGTATCAGAATTTTCTGAATTCTCTTGATTTTACGGTTCAGATTTTTATTGAATCCAGCAAATTGGATATTACCCCGTATCTCAACACTTTAGTGGATATTGAGAAGGAACAAATCAATGAACTTTTGAAAGTTCAGACAAAAGAATACGCGGAGTTTATAAAGAATTTCGTCTCCTCAACCGATATTGTATCCAAAGCTTTCTATTTGGTAGTGCCTTATTCACCTTCGGTTTTTTCTTCGGCTGGCGGGATTTTGGACAGTCTTATGGGGGTATTCGGCCGGAAGAAGGATTTCAAGTCCGCAAAATCGGAAAATGAATTATTTTTGGAAAATAAAACCCAGCTTCAACAGAGAGCGGATGTCGTGTCGGGCGGTCTCTCCAGTATGGGCATAAGGTCGGTCCCTCTTAATACGGAAGAGCTTATAGAATTGTATTTTAAATTGTTTAATCCCGGAGAGATTGATAAGGGGGTAGCGGGGAAAATAGCTCAAAAAATTTAATTTATGCTTAATTTATTTAATATAGGAGGAAAAAAGAAAGATGCCGATATTATGCCGGTTTTTCCGGAGCAGGTTTATGAAACCGGCGTTATGGAATTGCAGGATATTATTGCGCCGGCGGCTCTGGAGATAAATTCAAACAATATCAGAATCGGAGAGAAAGTCGCGAGGACTCTTTTTGTGGTTTCTTATCCGCGTTTTTTGGCTTCAAATTGGTTTTCTCCGATTATCAATCTTGATAAAGTTTTCAATATTTCCATATTCGTTCACCCGGTAGAAACTTCGGTTGTTTTGAGACAGCTTCAGAAGAAGGTGGCTGAAGTGCAGTCGCAGATACATATGAGGGAAGATAAGGGTCTGGTGCGAGACCCGGTGCTGGATACCGCTTATCAGGACCTTGAAAATTTGCGCGACCAACTTCAGCAGGCCACGGAGAAACTTTTCAATATCGGATTGTACCTTACTATTTTTGCCGATAATGTAGAAGAGCTGAATAAAGTTGAAACAGAGGTCCGCACCATTCTTGAATCAAAATTAGTGTATGTAAAACCGGCCCTTTTCCAGCAAAGGGAAGGTTTTGAAAGCGTTCTCCCTATCGGGACTGATAGATTGGAAGTGACCTCAAGATTGAATTCATCGCCTCTTTCAAGCATATTCCCTTTTGTCTCTTTTGACCTTACTTCCGACAAGGGAATTCTATACGGCATTAATAGACATAACAGTTCACTGGTTCTTTTTGATAGATTTTCTCTGGAAAATTATAATTCCGTGGTTTTCGCTAAAGCCGGTTCCGGTAAATCTTATACTACCAAGCTTGAGATTTTAAGAAGCCTTATGTTCGGCACGGAAGTTATGGTTATTGACCCGGAACGCGAATATGAATATTTGGCTGAAGCGGTTGACGGCAGATATTTTAATATCTCATTGTCTTCCAAGCATCATATCAATCCTTTTGATTTGCCCATTCCGGCGGAAGGGGAGTCGCCGGAAGATGTTTTGCGCTCAAACATCATAAGTCTGGTCGGTCTCTTTAGAATAATGCTGGGCGGACTTACGCCAGAAGAGGATGCTATCTTAGACAGAGCCATCACTGAAACTTACGCGTCGCGGGATATTACGCCGGAGTCGGATTTTTCCAAAGCGGTGCCCCCGATTCTTTCCGAACTTGAGATGGTGCTGGCGAGTATGGAGGGGGCGGAATCTTTAGCGGAACGTTTGAGCAAATACACCAAAGGAACCTGGGCGGGATTTATCAATCAACCGACTAATGTTGATATAAACAGAAATTTTGTGGTTTTTTCCATAAGAGATATGGAAGATGAATTAAGGTCGGTCGCCATGTATATCATTACGCATTTTATCTGGAATGCCGTCAGAAAAAATATTAAGAAAAGACTTTTGGTGATAGATGAGGCTTGGTGGATGATGAAGCATGAAGATACGGCATCATTTCTTTTCGGCATTGCCAAGAGATGCAGAAAATATTATTTGGGTCTTGCCACTATTACTCAAGATGTGGGCGACTTTCTTAAGTCTCCTTACGGCTTGCCGATTATCACCAATTCTTCAATTCAGCTTCTTTTGAAACAATCGCCGGCGTCAATAGATATGGTGCAGAAGACTTTTAATCTTACGGATGAAGAAAAATTCTTATTGCTTGAATCGGATGTGGGAGAGGGGATATTTTTCGCTGGAATGAAGCATGTGGCGATAAAAGTGTTGGCGTCCTATACTGAAGACCAGATTATCACTTCCGATCCGGCGCAGTTAATGGCTATAAAGAAAGCGAAAGAGGATTTTGAGCAGAGTTAAATTTGATTTTATGGATGATGAAATACGGCAAAATAAAATAAGCGGAGCAACGGCTTTTTTAATGGTGGCGGTCGCTGTTTTCTTTGACTTAATTCAGATTATTTTGGAATTCATACCTATAGTCGGTTTTATTCTGAATAAATTAATAAGCATTTTTGCTAGTTTGACTTTTTGGCTTTGGCTTACTTTGAAAGGGGTTAAAAGCAACAGGCAGTGGATATTGGGGGGAAGTTTTGTGATTGAAATATTCCCAATCCCCTTTTTGAGCGCTTTACCTGTGTTCACCGGCGGAATTATTGCTATAATATTAAAAGAGCGCATAAGAAGCGTGACAAAAGAAATTGTATGAGAAATTTTATTTTGAAAATTTTATTGATAATGCTTATCGCGGGTTTTTTAGGCTTTTCTAGAGGAGTTCAAGCCGTTGGCACTAATTTTTCAATCGCGATTATACCGCAGAATCCGATTCCAGGCTCTATGACGACAGCCAAGATAACCAGTCTCCATTTTGATGTCAATCGCGCTTCAATAATATGGAAGGTTGACGGCAAGACAGTGCAAAGCGGCGTGGGCAAAGATTCCGTATCACTGGAGAGTCCGGCGCTGGGCAAAAATAGAACGGTCTCTATTTATATCACGACGGTTGACGGGGAATCTGCTTCAAAATCGGTTGTTTTTGTCGGCAATGATACGGACCTTTTATGGGAAGCTCTCACTATAACGCCTTTTAGTTATCGCGGCAAAGCTCTGTCGCCGGTCCAGTCTCAAGTTAAAGTGACGGCCATTCCTTATCTTTTTGAAGGCGGTCTGATGATTAAGGATTCTGATTTGGTGTATGATTGGTCTGTGAATTTTAAGAAAGATATCAATGCGTCCGGTGCCGGGAAGAATTATTTTCTTTTAAAGATAAAGACAAATGATGATTATACAGTGAGTGTTAAGGTTTCAAATAAAGCCAATGATATCTTTTTTGAGAAAAGCGTGAAGTTGTCCGGCGCCGATATAAAACCGAAAATTATTTTCTATAAAGAATATCCGCTTGAAGGGCCGAGATATGAAGAGGCTTTGAATAAGAAAGTCAGCATCGATTCTCAGGAGATGAATCTGCGGGCGGAACCGTTCTTCTTCTCTTCAAGTAAGCTTTCTTTCAACTGGAAGATGAACGGCAAAAGCATTGTCGCTGATGAAGCTCCCAATGTATTAAAATTAAGAGCGCCTGACAGCGGAGAAGGGGAGGCTTCCATAGGACTGGATGTTAAGAATAATTCAAATATCCTGCAATTTATTAGCGCCGGTTTAGAGATTATCTTCGGCAATAGTTAGAAGCGCAAAGTTAAAAAAGATGAAAAGCAAAAAAATGAAAAATAAAAATTTAAAATATAAAATATTTCTAATTTCAGCCTACTGTCTTTCGCTTTTCGCTTCTCGTTTTTCAATCGCTCAGAGCTATACTCTGATTGAGAAGCTACCCGGTCTTAATACCACATCGCTCACTCTGTCTAGTTATCTTGGCTGGCTTTTTCCTTTTATTCTTACGATAGTGGCGATATTGGCTGTGATTATGATAGTCATAGGCGGGCTAGAGCTTATTGGAGGAGGAAGCGAGGGATTGAAGACAAACGGAAAGAAGAAGATTGAAGGGGCTATTTACGGACTTCTTTTGG
This sequence comes from uncultured Candidatus Saccharibacteria bacterium, assembly GCA_964363045.1. Lineage (GTDB taxonomy): Bacteria > Patescibacteriota > Minisyncoccia. The sequence goes on along the minus strand of CAYIGM010000007.1, from coordinate 8,472 downwards.
CTGTTTCCGCTTATCTTATTCTTAATACCATAAATCCTAATCTGGTTGGCACGAGTTTAAGTATTAATACTGCCACGACAGTAGTCCATAGCCCGGGGTATTATTTTTCATATCAAGATTCCAGCGGTGGAAGTTTTGCGATCGGTCCTTATGAAGATATAGCGACATGCGATAGCGGTTATAATTCAGCCAAAACAGCCGGAACAGCAGTGACTTTTTCATGTTATCATTTTCAATAAATAATTGTTATATATGAATAGAAAGAAAATAATCATAGTCGCGATAATAATTTTAACTTTAACTATTTTAGTTATTGTATTTTGGGTGGCACGAAGCAAAGGAAATCAAGGTCAAATTGTTTCTCCAGGCGGTTTTTTTCCGGAAAGTGGCAGTGGCAATATAAAAGTGATACCGCCGAATCTGTTGGGCAAGAACGGTTTAATAGGCGGGCAAAATCTCGCATTAACGAAACTCTCTTTAGCTCCGGTTTCCGGAGCGGCTTACGCCGAAGGTCAGGTTATTTATGTTGACCGAGCGACTGGCAATATGTATAAAGTCAATTCTGACGGGAGCGGGAGAAACCGCGCTTCCAACACAACCATACCGGGGATTTTTGAATCGCATTTTTCAGCTCAAGGCGATAATTTCATTTTAAGATATTTATCAAGTGACAGTGGCGCTGAATCCGTGAGGAATTTTTTGGCGGGGTTTAGCGGAGCTTTAAGCACGACTACCGCTATCTCCATAGAAGGGATATTTCTTCCAGCCGATATCTCTTCTTCGGCTATTTCACCCGAAGAGAATAAAATATTTTATACTTATAAACAGGGAGAATATACAATTGGCATCACCGCTGACTTCCAGAATAAAAAGCAGAAGCAGGTTTTCTCGTCGCCGTTCGGAGAATGGAGTGTTTCGTGGCCTTCAAAAAATATTATCACACTGCTTACAAAGCCTTCCGGCACGGCAGAAGGTTTCTTCTATTCTCTTGACGCGAAGACGGGTAAATTTGCTAAAATTATCGGAGGGATAAATGGACTTGGCGCGCAAATAGATAAAAGCGGAGAAAATGTCATATACAGTGAAGCCGGTCAAAATAGCCTTAAGGCGAGTATCTATAATCTGAAAAAAAATGAAAAGAATGCATTGCCAGTCTCAACTTTTGCCGAGAAGTGCGTCTTCTCTTACGCAAGCGTTTATGTATATTGTTCAGTCCCCATAAATTTGCCGCCAGCTTTGTATCCGGATGAATGGTATCAGGGGCTGGTCTCTTTTTCGGATTTAATCTGGAAAGTTAATTTAAGCGATATGAGCACGGAAATTTTATCTGGCGCTGAAAATGATTTTGACGCCACGGATTCGTTCTTGAGTTCAAATGAAGATTACATCTTTTTTACAAATAAAAAAGACTCCAGTTTATGGAGCTTGAAGCTTAAATAAGATGCCTAAGCCACCTCCCAGAATTGAACTGGGGACCTCTGCTTTACGAAAGCATTGCTCTACCGACTGAGCTAAGGTGGCATTTTAATATAAAGCGATTCCGGAAAAACGGACTTGGGTTTGATTCTTGAGCCAAGACCGGGAATCGAACCCGGGACCTCACCCTTACCATGGGTGTGCTCTGCCGACTGAGCTATCTTGGCGTATGTTTGTCGCGTTAGTGCCTAGCTCACTCATTTAATATAATATTTAATTTGTCTTATATTGCAAGCGGAAACTTATTACATTAAAATAGAGCAATGAGCGAAATTAAAGAGAAAATAGAAAAACTTGAAGTAGAAATGCAGAAAGCAGGATTTTGGGAAGATAAAATTAAGGCTCAAGACGCGATAAAAGAATTAAATGAACTTAAGAATAAACTCTCCGGGCTTGGTAAATACGATAAAGGCGGAGCTTTACTGACTCTTTTTTCCGGCGCTGGCGGAGATGACGCGGAAGACTGGACAAGAATTCTCTTTGGCATGTATTCAAAATACATTGAGAGGAATGGATGGTCGCTTAGAGTGATTCACAAACACGAGACGGAAAGAGGCGGATACCGGAATATTACTTTTGAGGTATCAGGCAAAGGGGTTTATGGCAAATTGAAAAAAGAACAAGGCGTTCATCGCTTGGTGAGAATATCTCCTTTTTCCGCTAAGAAGCTGAGGCATACTTCTTTTGCCCTGCTTGAAGTTGTTCCTGTCGTGGTTGACAAGGGAGACATGGATATTCCGGAGAAGGATATTCGTTATGAATTTGCCAGAAGTTCCGGCGCGGGCGGTCAGAATGTCAATAAAAGAGAGACGGCTGTAAGGGTGGTCCATATTCCGACCAAGTTGGCTGTTCATTGCGAGGCGGAGCGTTCTCAAGCGCAGAATAAAGAAAGAGCCATTAATATGTTAAGAGCGAAAATTTACAGGCTAATAGAAGATGAGAAAGATAAAGAGATGGCTTTGATGAAGATAAGCAAGGAAGTGTCTCCTGAATGGGGAAGTCAGATAAGGTCTTATGTCCTTCATCCTTATAAGCTTGTCAAAGACCATCGGACCAGCGTTGAGGACCGCGATGTGGAAAGTGTTTTAGACGGTAATATAGATAAATTCATAGAGGATGAACAGGATTTAGCCACTGGCGATTAGTTGTTAACCACTAGCCATTAGGAGCTGGTAAATGTTATAATAAAATTTACTATATGATTTATTTTGATAAAGTTTCAAAAGTATATTCTAAGAATTCCATTGCTATCAATGAGATAAGTTTTACGGTTGAACCGCAAGAATTCGTCTCTTTGGTGGGCCAATCCGGCGCCGGCAAAACAACCCTGCTCAAGCTTCTTTTGGCTGAAGAAGCGCCGACAGACGGGAAAGTTTTTTTTGAGTCTATAAATGTCCATTCTATTTCTAGAGGGAAATTGACTGAAGTGCGTCGCAAAATAGGGGTTATTTTTCAGGATTTTCGCCTTCTTCCGAATAAGACGGTTTTTGAAAATATCGCTTTTGCCATGGAGGCCGCCGGCAAAAAAGAAGAAGATATTTCCGATGATGTGCCTCATGTTATGGATTTGGTCGGTCTTGATGATAAGGGCTGGCGTTTCCCGAACGAACTTTCAGGAGGAGAAAGGCAGAGAGTAGCCATTGCCAGAGCGATTGTGAATCAGCCCGACCTTATAGTTGCCGATGAGCCGACCGGAAACTTAGACCCAATAAACACTTGGGAAATAATAAATATTCTCAAGAAAGTGAATGAACTGGGCACGACAGTTATCCTTGCGACGCACAATAAAGGCATAATTGATTCGCTTAATAAGAGAGTTATTACGATGGACAGCGGCAGGATAATACGCGATGATAAAGAGGGCAGATATATATTATGAGTCTTTTTATTGATACCAAAAGAGTAATAAAAACAGGTTTTATCAATTTCTGGAGAGAGGGGGTTGTTTCAGTCGCCACTGTTTTGATAATGATAACAACTCTTTTTGTCATAGGTTCTTTAGTCTTCGCCAAAGCCATTCTTGACTCAACTTTGATTCAGATTGAAGACAAAGTTGATATTACCGTTTACTTTAAGCCGGATGCTACTGAAAATGATATCCTTTCTCTTCGCGAATCTCTTCTGAATTTGCAGGGCGAAGTTAAAGAGGCCGTATATGTGTCTCAAGACGAATCGCTTGAGAAGTTTAAAAAGAGGCATGAAGATAATTCTCTTATCAATCAATCTCTTCTTGAGCTTGATTCCAATCCTCTTGGCGCGGAAATAAATATAAAAGCGAAAGATTCCAGCCAGTATGAAGATATCGCTAATTTCTTAAAAGCATCTCAGGAAAAATATAAAATTATAGATAAGATAAATTATTTTCAGAATAAAGATATTATAGAAAAACTTACTAAAATTATGGATTCTTTCCGGAGGATTGGATACGGGATAAGTCTTATTTTGATAATCATATCCGTTTTTGTTATTTTCAATACAATACGAATCGCTATTTATTTCTCCAGGGAAGAGATAGCGATTATGCGTCTTGTAGGAGCTACTAATAATTATGTGAGAGGACCTTTTATTGTTGAAGGGGCGATGTCAGGCGTCTTTGCGAGCCTTATTACGATGGCGCTTTTTTACCCGTTTCTTATCTGGATAGAACCTTTGATTAAAAATGCTTTTTTAGGTATAAATATTTTTGAATATTATATTAGTCACTTTTTGCAGATTTTCGCCATCCTCCTTTTAATAGGCGTTTTTCTCGGCGTGCTTTCAAGTTTTATCGCGGTAAGAAAATATTTGAAGGTTTAATCCTTTTTACTTCTGGACATTTTAGAGATAATTTAATCCGGTTTTTAGTTGACGAAAGTTAGGGCTTTGCCTTTTTTGTTGCCTCGGCCGGTCCTGCCGATACGGTGGACATAATCTTCGTAAGTGGCGGGAATGTCAAAGTTTATAACATGGCTTATTCCGTCTATATCAAGACCTCTGGCGGCCACATCGGTCGCCACAAGGATTTTAGCGCGATTGTCTTTGAAGAGCCCGAGCGCTCTTTGTCGCTTGGAATGATTCTTATCGCCGTGAATTGATTCAACTTTAAGGCCTTTTTTGGCGAGAGTGGCGTATAATTTCTCTACGCCGTGTTTTGTCTTGCCGAAAATAAGCACTTTATTGAATTCCGGCTTGAGGAGCAGATTATAAAGCGCTTCAATTTTATCTTCGCCGTATTTCAGTTTTATTATATCTTGCTCCACATTGCTTGCGGTATCGCGCGTTTTTACAGAGACAGTGATTGGATTGCGCAGGAATTCTTTAATAAGGCCGTCAATCTCTTTTGAAACCGTTGCGGAGAAGAAAAGAGTGTGCCTCTCTTTCGGAAGTCGAGACATCATAAACCGCATATCTTCAATAAAACCCATATCAAGCATTCGGTCCGCTTCATCAAGGACGACAGTGTTGAATTTTGAGAAGTCAATTAGCTTTCTTTTGTTTAAATCCTTGATTCGTCCCGGCGTGCCGATAATGAAACGATGAGGCCGTTTAAGTTCGGAGATTTGCCGGCCGATATGCGCCCCGCCGACACAGCATACGGAAAATATTTTCATATATCTGCTGAAATCTTTGAATTCCTGATTGATCTGGATAGCCAGCTCGCGCGTAGGAGCGACGATGAGCACATTTTCTTTGTGATTCATAAGCGCTTTATTTATGAGCGGTATCAGAAATGCGCCGGTCTTGCCAGTGCCTGTATTGGCGATACCAACAACATCAGAACCGTTAAGAATGTGAGGGATTATTTTGTCTTGAATTGGAGTCGGATGCTCGTATCCTTTGGCAAGGATATTGCTTTTAAGCCCTTCTCTTATAGGGAAGTCTTTGAAGAGGTGTTCCGGAGTAAAAGGCGCTGATACTTCAGTTTCTACCGCTTTATTAACAAATTTGGAAATATCAATTCCTTTGCCTTTTATTCGGTGGCCGGCATGAAAACGGCGACTGCCATAAGAATGAGCATGAGAAGATGGGCCTTTGCGGAACGGTCTACTTTTGAAATTTTGTTTATACATAATTTTATAAAAAGCGGTCTTGTAATCTAAAAGTAGCGAGCCAATTTTCGGCTCGCTACTTTTATTAGTGAGACTTCAGCTTATTTTGTAATAATATATCAATAACAATAATTTGTCAATGTTTTTCATTTTTCTTTGACTTTGTGTCCGCCGAATTGGTTTCTTAAGGCGGAGACAATCTGCCCTGTGTAGCTGGGATTGTCTTGAGAATTTAAGCGGAATTTCAGAGCATCTTCTATGACTGGTGTCGGTACTCCAAGCTCTTTGGCCGTTTCCACTGTCCAGAGCCCTTCTCCGCTGTGAGAGATTTTACCCGAAACTTCTTTCAGGTCTTCTCCGTTCTCTGTAAAGGCTTTCTTAAGCCACTCTATGAGGCGTGATTCTATGACAGTGCCGTGACCATATACTTCGGCTATGTTTGTAAGATTAAGGCGCAAGGGCGATTTTTTCATAATGGCGAAGCCTTCGGCAATCGCCTGCATCATTCCGTATTCTATGCCGTTATGTATCATTTTCACAAAATGTCCCGCGCCATGGTCGCCCATATACCCATAACCTTCAGGGACAGATAAATCTTTAAACAGTTCTTGGTATTTTTCATAATCTTCTTTTTGCCCGCCTACCATAAGCGACGCTCCGCCCCTGGCGCCACTCGGTCCGCCGGATACGCCGGCATCCAGGAAGTTGATATTTTTTTCTTTAAGCTCGCCGGCTCGCTTGATGGATTCTTTGTAAGGAGAGTTGCCTCCGTCAATAATAGTGTCTCCGCTCTGGAGAAGGGGAATAATTTTTTCTAATACATCGTCAACGAATTTATGAGGCACCATAATCCAGATTAGCCGCGGATTTTTTTGAGAATTGATAAGCTCTTCAAGGGAATCAAATACTCGCGCGCCGATTATTTCAGCCTTTTTTTGAGCATCTTTATTTACATCAAAAGCTGATATTTCATAACCTTTTTCTATTAAACGTTCTGTCATATTAAGCCCCATTTTCCCCAATCCTATGTATTGTATTTTTAATTTCATATATTTTATTTATTATTAATTGCCTTAGGGTGTTTAATGCTCCAAGCGTAAAAGGCTATGGCGGCGGAAGCGGCGACATTGAGCGATTCACATTTGGAATTTATGGGAATAGAGAGCCGTATATCGCAAAGTTCGCGGGTTTTCTCGCGGATACCTTTGGATTCGTTGCCTAAAATTATTACAGCAGGAGTATTGAATGATTCTTCTTTTATATTTTGTTCAGCTTCACCAATAAGACCGTATATCCAGAAACCGCGTTTTTTAAGGTCGCTTAATGTATTGTTCACATTGCCTATAGAAATAAGCGGAATTCGGAAGGCCATGCCGGCGGAAACTTTTATCACGGCTCCGGTCACTTGTCCTTGATTATGTTCCGGTATGAGGACGGCTGAGGCGCCGAAAGCGGCGGCCGAACGGATTACTGCGCCTATATTCTGCGGGTCTTGCAGTTCATCTAAAAGCGCCAGAAAAGTGTCGTTGTTGATTTTAAGAGAATTTATAAATTCAGAATAAGGCCGGATCAGGTGTTCCGTTGATATAAGCCCGATAACTCCTTGGTGCGCCGCCGACTGAAGCTCTTTGTCTGATAATTTGGTTTTGGAAAGTTCCGCCACCGGAACCCCGGTTTTCTTTATAAGGCTTAAAAGTTCCGGCGCATTGATATTTGGAGCAAGAAAAACTTTCTTTATTGTCTTAGGCGTGTAAATAAGCGCTTCTGTTAGAGCGTGTTTGCCGTAGACATATGTTTTCAGGTTATCTTTAGGCATGCTTATTAAAGTATATATAAAAAATAATATGTTGTCATCAATATAATATTATGATGTAATATCTTTATGAACAAAAAAAGGCATAAGCGCAATGACCGTAAATTTTGGAATAAAGAATATAAAGAGGTGAAATTTTTGTCTCTTTCAAGCAATCCTAGCGAAGACTTTCTTAAATTTATCAGATGGTTGGGGCGACAATCCGGTATTTTAGGGCTAAGTCAATCAGATACCGCGCTTGATGTTGGTTGTGGCAATGGCAGGAATCTTGTGTATTTGACCAAGACTTTCGGCATAAAGGGAGTCGGCATTGATATTTCTAAAGAGGCGGTGGCCCAAGCTAAAGAGATGAGCAGGGGGTTGCCTTTGGAATACCGATGCCAGTCAATTGCTGACTCTTTGCCGCTTCCCGATAATTCTTGTTTTTTCGCGCTTGATATGATGGCGTCGCATATTTTGAACGAGGCGGGGCGGGCGCGTCTTCTTGAGGAGATAACAAGAGTGCTTAGGCCTGGCGGTTGGTTTTTCTTTAAAACATTTTTACTTGATGAAGATAGGCATGCCGAGCGCCTTCTTCGCGAGAATCCGGCGGAAGAGGCAGGGACATATATCCATCCGAAGAGCGGAACTCCCGAGCATGTATTTACCGAAGATGAGATTGAAAAGATGCTTGAGCCTCATTTTATAATACATAAGATTTCAAAATCACATCGCCATATTTTTAAAGGGAGAGCTTTTAAACGAAGGAGTGTTTCCGTCTATGCAGAGAAGAAATTTTAATCTACAACACAAAACAATCAGTTAATGTTAGACATCGGATGTCTAACATTAACAATAAGTAAGTAAGATAGGTAAAAAAATAAAAGCGCTCTAAACGCGCTTTTATTTTTGAGTATTAATGCAATTTATATTACATTGCCTGGTGTTCGCACGCGCCGCCTAATTTTCTAAGAAGGGTTATGGAGTATATTGCGCTTATGCCCACTAAGATATAGATAAGTTTCTCTAATACGGGAATACTGCCGAAGATTGCCGCCACTAGATTGAAATTTAGCAATCCGATAAGTCCCCAGTTGATACCTCCCACTATTACCAAGATATCAGCTGCATAATTTACTATTTTCATAAAATGATATTTTTTAAATTATAATATGT
>CAYIGM010000006.1:0-28161 GCA_964363045.1 uncultured Candidatus Saccharibacteria bacterium | reverse complement strand
AAGAATTAATTCTTTCACCTCTTTTTTTATAGTCTTTGCAAATTCTCCATAATCCAAATTCTTATCTACCCCGCCGGCAATCAAGATTATTCTTTTCTTCTTGCCACCAAAAGCTTTCAAGGCGGAGACTGCCCCGTCCGGATTCGTGGCGGTCGTATCATTATAATATTTTACCCCTTTAATTTCGCGCACCAACTCAAGCCTGTCGGCAATTCCTTTAAACTTACTCAGAATATCTTTTATATCGGCATTCTTAATGCCGAATATCTTTGCCGCGCAAACTGCCGCCAATATATTTTCCAAATTATGATCTCCCGGAATCTTTATATCGCTAATTTTAGCCACCCTTTCTTCTTTCCCCTTTATCCTAAAGACAATATCTTTGCCTCTGACAAAAATACCGCCCTTGCCGGTAAAAAACCTTTTGGAAAACCAAAATATTCTGCTCTTTACTCCACTTGCCGCTTTTTTTGATTTTTCATCGTCTTTGTTTAAAATAAGAGAATCGCCGGTTTTTTGAAACTTAAAAATAATTTTTTTATCGTTATGATAATCTTTTATACTTTTATATTTATCAAGATGATCTGATTTTAAATTAGTTATAATGGCGATATTAGGGCTTCTTTTCACCGGCAAAAGACCCCTCAAAAGCCAGCTTGAGAATTCCGCCACCACAATATCGTCTTGTTTTATACTATTCATATATTTAAGCGGTGAGACACCAATATTCCCGCAAAGAATCGCTCTGTTTTTCTTCTTAAGAAAATCATAAACAAGGGAAGTTGTCGTGCTCTTCCCCTTGCTACCGGTAATACCAATAAGAAAATTATTACAGTAATCCAAAAAGAGACTCCAATCATTGATGATGGGGATTCTATTTTCACGGGCAATATTAAGGTAAGGAGATGAGTCGGGGACTGAAGGATTTTGAAAAATCAGATCTGCTTTTTGGAAATCTTTTTTCCTGTGTCCACCAAAAAAGTATCGTATGTTCTTAAATTTATTTAATTTTTTTAACTGATGCTTCAATTCTTCTTCTTTCTTCATGTCCGTCACAAAAACACGCGCGCCGGACCGCGCAAAAAACAGAGCGGCCGATATACCGCTGCCTTCTCCGTATCCTCCTAGCCCCATTATTACAACTTTTTTATCCTTAAAATCACTTTTCATTTTTATCTGTTTTCTTCATCTCAAACTCAAACATTTCTCGATATTCCTTAATCTTATTGAAAAACATTGAAAGATGCCTGTCTATCTCTTTATTGGTGGCGAATTTCTTTAATATTTTTACCAGTGCCGGAACATTAGCCTCTTCTCTTGAACCAAAACAACCATAGCAAGGACTTCCGCCGGAGATACAGACTGCTTTGCATCCGCCTTGAGTTATCGGCCCGAAACAAATCTTCTCTTCAAGCAAACGGCAAGGATTCTCTCTTTCCTTGCACTCAAAACAGACAGAATAGCCATGATAACCAGGGGTCTTCCCCGCGAGTAATTCTTCAAGGACTCTTATTATCTCATCCTCCTCCACCGGACAACCGTGTATCATATAATCAACTTTCACATAAGCCGAGAGTGGCAAAGCGTCTATCCCTTTAGGTTTATAATTATCGCCGTAAATTTTCTTATACCATTTTTCCCTATCCTTTTTATCCATTATGCCGGGAATGCCAGCAATAGAAGCGCAAGCGCCAAGGGCGACAATCAATTTTGATTTTTCCCGAAGCTCTACAAGAATATCTATCTCATCTTGAGTGACGGGCGTCCCCTCTATGATAGTGACATCATACGGACCATCTTCAAAATACTCTTGACCCAATCTCCAATTTACTATATCAAAACGTTTTTCCAAGTCCAAAAGCTTCTCTTTAATAGAGACCAGTTTTACCTCGCATCCCTCGCAATCGGTAAAGTCATATATGGCTATTTTCGGTTTTGATAAATTTTTCATATTATTTATCCCAAGCTTTATCTATTTCATCCAGATTAAAAACCGGTCCGTCGGCGCAGACATATTTATCCCCGCAAACGCAATGCTGGCACCGGCCTACGCCGCACTGCATCTTTCTCTCCATACTGACAAAAATTCTCCGATCGGAAATCCCCATCGGATTGAGCAGATTCTCTATGGCGTCAACCATGGGTCCGGGTCCGCACATTGCCACCACCGTATTGGCGGGATTTATTTTCAAATGCTCCAAACAATCGGTGACCATACCAGTATTACCTTCCCAATTGCAAACAGGCTTATCAACCGTCAAAATAACATTTATCTTTTTTCTCCAATCATTCATTCTTTCCTTCATTAACAAATCGTCAGGAGTAGACGCGCCATACAAAAGATGCACTGCGCCAAAATCATCTTTATCGGAGACAATATACTCTATAAGCGAAGCAATCGGCGGAATACCGCAACCGCCGGTGACAAGGACTATATCTTTACCTCGAAAAAAATCTATCGGGTAGCCATTCCCGTAAGGACCTCTCAACGTCAATTCATCCCCCTCGGAGAGAGCATGCAAAGCGCTTGTGGTCTGACCAACCTTCCTCACTACTATCTCAAGGCACGATGAATCGCGCGGGTGGGAAGCCGGACCAAAAGGCGATTCACCATAACCCCACACTCCGGCCAGCACAAATTGCCCCGGCACGAATACCAACCCGTCTTCATTGAAAGAGAAGGGTTCCCCGTCTGTTTTAGCCAGCCGAAAAAGTCTGACAGTGTCAGAATATTCTTCAATTTTTTGTATCTTAACCGGAATCGGTTCGTAAATATTTTGCATTGTTTTAAAAAAAATCGGGGAATCGGCTTCCGGCGAATTCCCCTCTCGTCCGTGAGCTAAGGAAGTCGATTTCCTGATTTTTTATTAATTATTTTGATTTTTTAAATCTGTCTATTATCTCCAAAAGCACCTTTTCTATATCAATCCGCGCCGGACAATACTTCTGACATCTGCCACAAGTGACGCATTGGGACTTGCCGAATTCAAGATACCCTCTCGCAAACTTATGATAAAACCAATTATAATACCTCTCTTTCACTCCTTTATGGAAACTATGACCCGGCCGGCCTATCCCGCCGGCAACCTTGGCAAACTCAGGCAAAGTGCAAGCGTCCCACTTGTGGCACTTGTTGCATTCGTCCCCAGATAAATTGATACTGTCCTCTATTGAAAAACAATAACAAAGGGGGCAAACATAAGTGCAAATGCCGCAATTAAGGCATTCGCCGGCCAATCTCTCCCAAATCTCCGGATAGCCCTGCCACGACCATTTTACGGCATCATGAAGGAGCTCCGGATCAGACACGACAAGCTTCCGCAAAGCTGTCATAGTCTTGCTCTTAGACGCATCATATTCAACTTTAGCCTTTTCTTCAAAAGGAAAATCTATATTTGCCAAAAGCTCCTGGCCTTTTTTTGTCACAAGAACAATTTCGTATTCGCTATCCTTCAATCTCCTTAGGATAATATCTCCACCCGGCGCAACATCAAATTCTTTTCCCGTTAAACCTATTAAAATTGATTTATCTCTCCTGTTGAAATAAAAATAATCACGCGCCGGTTTCTGCATTATTTCATCAAGATAAGTGATGGCCTCCAAGTCTTTGAGCGAAAGCCCGAAAAGAATAAATTTTTTAGGCGCTTTGACAGACTTAACATCCTTGCTCTTTTTATTAAAAGTAAAAGTGATTTCTCTGGAAGGAAAGAAATATTGTTTTGGAGGAAGCATATTTTTACGGACATCAAAAACCGCTCGTTTTTTTTCAAGTTGTTTTAAAAAAACATCCAATTGTTCTTCTTTTAAAACTTTCACTTCTTCATTATAGTCATTTTTCCGGCAAATTAAAATCGCTGGAAACTACTGCGTCTAAAGTTCTTCCCATTTCACAAAATTATATTGGTTATCCGCCGAAGGCGTCAACGGAGGCGGGTCGGACATTAATTTCCTGTCATAAGAGTTGACGGATGTCCTATAGCCGGATATAACCGTCCCGCTTCCGTCTACCCAAGCATTTGTGCCGGTTTTTTTATTTATCACCGAGCCGTATAGATTCAGACTTGTCTTGGTATTGCCTTGATAATAATCTCTGCCGAATCTCCCTTCTTGAGAAATAAAAATGCCATTTAAAGTAAAAATATCAGGAGAGTGAAATGGGATAGAAACATTCCCCTCTGACATAAGGAGCAAACCGTCACTGCCGTCAAGCGTCGTATAGGTTATATTATCATTCAATATCGTTTCCGTACTGACGCCGATATCAATTAGATTCGCAGAAACGATTGTCTGTTTGCCGGATACCGCCCCTTCAATCCATATATTATCCTCTACAAACATCAACCCGCAAGAAGAAGGAAGGGTATAATTGCCGTATAAATATTCACTGGCAATTTTATCATAATTCCAATGCCACCCCAAGTCAGAACTCCACGCCCTGCTTCTAGCTAAATTTCTGATTATATAAATATCAACCGTCCCGTTGCTTTTCAAAACAAGATGGTATCCACTTGAAGAAGCGTCTATGGTCGTAGATTTAGGCAAGTAAATACCATTACTCATCGCCAAATTTTTCATATTCAATAAATCAACGGATATACCTATAAAATCTATCAATATGACTGGAAATTGCCACAGGCTTGACCCGGCTCCGGCGCCAAAAATACCAGGCTTCACTTCATACGGAGAAGAACAACCCAAACTGGAAGGGCAATTCCAGACATCTTTCGCGCTTGATACCAGAGAATCGTTATTGCCGTCCATCCTTATCCCTCCGTTTGAATGCAATAGTCCGCTTACATCTTCCCCCACCCCGAACCAAATATTCTCATTTGTAATATAAGCGTATTTTGCAATGGAAGGCTTTGAGTATTTTGCTTTTAACACTCTTTTTATTCCCGGGTCGCCTTGCGTCCATCCGGTTGAAGTAATATCTATGGAAGTGACCGCTCCGCATTGTAAATTTCCGGAAATATCAAGAGAAAATTTTCCTATCAGCGAACCCTCCGGGTCATAATAATCGTGTTCGTAAGGGCCCGGCAAGCCGGTCTTATCTTGAAGGTCATTGGGATAATGGGAAAGAAACCACCGATAATAATTAATGCCGGCTTCAGCGACTTGCATAGCTCTCTCTTTATTCACTTTTTTTGTCTGAAATCTATACTGAATCAGGAAAAACCCGATTGTCCCCGAAAAGATCATCATAAAAATAGCGGTGAAAATCAAAACGAGCATTATCACGGACCCCTTATTTTTAATCTTAAAAAATATCATAAAAAATACTACAAATTAATCTTCAAATTTCTCAAATTAGCGCTTGACCTTAAAATAAACTCATCAGGCGCCCGGCTTAAAGTGACATTAACCATTAAATCAACGCTAACTAACGCAATACTTGTCACATTGGATAAATTTATAATTTCCGCGCCGTTTTGGTCGTAATAATGGAAAATTGGCACAGTGTCATTTCTTACATTATCAGACAAAACGCTTATCTCCTCATCTCCGGCATTATACACCAACGGATTTCCACTTGCTTTAATTGAACCCCTTTTAAAAGAAGTCCCGTCCAGAAAATATCTTATTTTTTCCACATTGCTGTCTTTATCCACATCGCTATAAAAAGAAAAACTCTGCAACCCGGCACTAACGACAGGATAAGCTCCCGTATCAGAATAAGTAACTTCTCTTATCTCGCGGACCATTACTTCAATACCCCTCCTGGCGCTTTCAATGGCAAAAGATTGCTCAATAGTATAATTATGAGCGCGATAAAAATATAAAATTGAAGAAGAGATGAGAACCATTATTGAGCCGAAAATGGCAATCGTCACAATAGTTTCAATTAAAGTAAAGCCTCGGCTTTTATAAAATACTATTATTTTTTTTGTGTTTTTTGCCATATATTAAAATTTGCTTTTATTTTAATTCATTAAAACATCAATTTTTGATTGGCCGGAAATATCAATATTATCCAAATTGAAATCCAAGTATCCGGCCATTATCACTTCCAAAGAATAATTGGCGGCGGCGGAAAGCGGAGTAAAAAAAGTTTGCCCCGCTACTGAAGTCGTCTGCGTCTTATTGTATCCGGTTCTATACAATCTCACGCTGGCTCCATCTATAAGAGCGCCGGCTGAATTTCTGACTGTGACCAAAAAAGTATTTTGCGTGTGAGGCACAAGCATTAAAATAGTCTCCGCGCTGGAATTCGGAGGAAGATTGAACGGTTGAGGGTTACTGCTTTCTGCTATATCATAACCCGTAGCAGCTCCATTGGTTGTGATATTATAAATATCAAATTCCAAATTATCAATCTGCAATTGTCCGCTGGCATTAGTGTTTAAATCTTTAGAATATTTATAGATTAAATTACCGAGAGCATCTTCTCCTATAGTTTTTTCTCCTTGCATATGAAAATTAATATTAGCAAGAGGAATAGGTCCGGCTTCATATGTTATCTGCCAATCTAATAACTCCGGCGTTGAACTGGCATCAATAGTTGAAAATCCGCCGAAAATTCTGATATTCGGGTAAGTGCTTATATTAAGAGACGATAAATCAACGGGAGAAATATCAAAGCCGGTTGAATTTCCCGGTAAATCAGCATCCGGAATCAATTCCAAGTTTGAATCGTAAAAATAATAAAGTTTGTATTTTATGGCGGTCCCGGCGGACAATAAATCATTCCACGATAATTGCTTCCAAGAATACAAGTCCGCCGGGCCGATATCCCGGGAAAAAATTGAGCCGGACAGACTATAGCCGGTAGAAGCGGAATAATTAAGAAAGGCCATTCCGCTCTCTATGGTAATATCTGAAAAAGTCGCCACCTTGGAATAATCGTTAAAAGGGTCAGACCAAGCATATTCGCCGACGGGCGTAAATGTTTTAACGGTTTTAGAACTCAAGCGGTCTATCACAAAAGTGACTTCAGTCACTTGTCCCTCAATAATAGTCAAATGACCTGGGTCGGGATTAGTATTATTCGCATCCACATCGTAAGTCTGACTTTGAGAATAGCCGTTTTTAGTGACTGTTATTTTATAACTGCCGGAAGCTGGCGTACCGGGAAAAATAACTCTCCCGTCTTCATTTGTAAAAACATCCGTGGAAATATCCGGATCAAGCGATAAATTCTCTATATGAATAGTAGCCAGCGCAACCGGAGAGACTAAGGCATCCAATACATTGATAATAAGCGTTCCGCCGCCGATATTCGTTTCAATCCCTTTCGGCATAATATCAGACACAAGAACAACCGGAAGATTATCCACCTTAGATTGCCAAGACACTTCAACCCTGATTCTTTTATAATCGGCATTTATGCCATTTTCATCACTGGCGCCAGACCCGTCTTTCGGGTCATCTATATATATAACCGACACTCTTCTCGTATAATTTATACCATTCAAAGTAATAAATTCTTCCTGTGGAATATTCCCGGACACAATCCCTCCGACAGTTCCGATATCAGCATAAGAAAGATTATGTATCAGCTCCATCCTCTCCGTCGCCAAAGCCAAAGCGCCGACTTTTGCTTTTGATACGCCGATAAGCCTTACACTGAGACTAAAAACACCGTAAATGGCCAGAAAAGAGATAGCCAAAAGCCCCACCCCCATTATCACATCTATAAACGAAAAACCGCGATTATTTTTTTTAGAAAGAAATTTATATTTTGATTTTTTCATCTTGCAATCCGCTTGATTTATATGGCATTTACCATTGAATACATAGGCGATATCATTGAAACAGCGAAGAAGCCCACCACTGCGCCGACAATAACCATCAAAAGTGGCTCTATGACAGTTGAAAGATTTTTGGTCGTATTGTTAACCTCTTCTTCGTAAAAATCCGCCACCTTTTCAAGCATTTCGGAAAGCTTCCCCGTCTCTTCCCCCACCGAAAGCATCTCTCCGACAAGAATAGGATACAGATTTTCATTTTCTTGAAAAACTTTTGAAATAGGAGAGCCTTTTTGGATTTCCAATTTAGCTTTTTGAATCACTTCTTTATAATAAGAATTCTGGATAACATCATTTGTTATATCAAGAGCATCCAATATCTTCACTCCCGCTCCGGTTAAAGAAGAGAGTGTCCTCGCGGTGCGAGCGGAATTAATCTTCTTAACCAGGGGAGATAAAATAGGAAACCTCAGCATGATAAATTCAAAAATTCGTTTCCCTTTCGGAAGTTTCAGAAACCATGCTATGAGGAAAAAAAGGGCAACAGCAAAAATTATCGCAATTAAAGTATTGTGAATCAAAAAATTACTCAACCCGATAATGATTCTCGTGCTCAAAGGGAGCTCAATTTTAAGCTCGGAAAAAGTGGAAATCAAAGTAGGCACGACAAAAACCAAAAGAAGAATACCGATGGCAACCAAAGCGATAATGACAATTGTCGGATATATTAAAGCGCCTTTTATTTTCTTCCTCAATGTCCAGTCTCTTTCAAGCTGGACTCCGATTATCTCAAGCGCTTCGCTTAATTTTCCCGACTCCTCGCCCATCTTAACCATCGCGACAAAAAGACTGGAAAAAATAGTTGGGAATCTCGCCATTGAATCCGAAATTGACTTGCCTTTTTGAATATCAGCTTCAAGAGATTCTATAATATTTTTAAATTTTTTATTTTTAGTCTGTCTGGCTATAACAGATAAAGCCTTAGTCGCGGAAAGTCCGGCATCTATCATAACAGAGAGATTCCTGCTGAAAATCATCTTTTCCGATATTGATACCCCCAAAAAAGAAAAGAGGGATAAAAATGAACGCCCCTCTTTCTTTTCTTTATGCGATATCAAAATATAACCCTCGGCTTTTAAATCCTTAGCCAGATTAAATCTGTCTTTCGCTTCTGCCTCCCCCTTTATTTCTTCACCGGTGATTTTTTTCGCTTTATATATAAATTTCATTTTATATTCATAATTTATCCATTATTCACTGGTCACCCTTAATACCTCCTCCACAGAAGTGACTCCTTGTGCCGCTTTTATAATACCATCTTCCAGCATTGTTATCATTCCATCCTTTTTTGCCTGCTTTTCAATATCATCCGAAGAAGAATCTTTCATTACTAAATTTTTTATTGTTTCCGTCATCTCCAGCGCTTCATGAATACCCACCCTGTCAAAATAACCGTCCGGACAATCTTTCGTCTGCTTTGTCTTATAAAAAGGAATTTTCTCCCAAGAAGCGCCAGTTTCCACCACCTTCTGTTCTTTCAAAATGCCGAGCATTCTGTCCAAATCAACCACTCCGCCCAATTCTTTCAATTGGTCTTTATCTAAAAAATATTTTTCTTTTGTTTTGCATAATCTCCTCACCAAACGCTGGGCCACAATCATATTTAAAGTTGAAACCAGAAGAAAAGGCTCCACTTTCATATCTAAAAGTCTCGGAATAGCGCCAGCCGCCGAATTCGTATGAAGCGTGGATAAAACCAAATGACCGGTCAGAGCGGCATTAACGGCAAGAGAAGCCGTCTCGTTGTCTCTAATCTCACCGACCATTATGATATCAGGGTCCTGCCTTAACAGAGACCTCAAACCGTTTGAAAAAGAAAATCCTATTTCCGGCTTAACTTGGCTCTGATTAATCCTGGGCATCTGATACTCAATCGGGTCTTCAACAGTGGATATATTAACTCCGGGTTTATTTAAGATATCCAGCACAGTATAAAGAGTCGTTGTTTTTCCAGAACCGGTAGGCCCCGTCACGAGAATCATTCCGTTTGACCTTCTCATTGATTTCTGAATTTTATCAATCTGATTTTCCGTAAGTCCAAGCGCTTCCAGAGAAAAACCTTTAGCCCCCTCATGAAGCAATCTAAGCACCACTTTTTCTCCGTTATACACCGGTAAAATAGAAACTCTAAACGAGACTTTTTCTTCCGGAGTTTCTATTTTGAATCTGCCGTCTTGGGGCAAACGTTTTTCATCCAATCTTAAACTTGAAAGAATTTTAATGCGGGCGACAATGCCGTCAGCTACGCTTTTCGGCAAAACCATGGCATCGTGCAAAATGCCGTCAATTCTATAACGCACTATCACTTCTTTTTCCGCGGGTTCAATATGAATATCGCTCCCCCTCTCAAGAATAGCATGACGGAGAAGAGTATCCACTATTCTCACGACGGGCATATCTTCACCCAATTTCTTCAATTCCTCAACCTCTTCTTGTCCGCCAATCTCTTCGGAAATGACCTTAATGGAGCCGGATTCTTTTTTTATAATATCATTAAATTCCGCGCTTAAGCTTCTTTGATATTGCGAAAGAGCGTATTTTATAGAATCAGGAGTCGTCAATCGCGGTAATATCTTTAAATTTGATTTCTTCTTGATAAAATCTATTGTCTCCAAATCTTCCGGGTCAAGCATCGCAACTTCAAGAACCCCGTCGTGCGCTCTGAAAGAAACAATATTATGGGTCCTGGCAACCGGTTCAGGAATCACACTCAGGACGCTAAAATCAATCTTTTCATTTTTAAGATTAACAAAAGGAATGCCTAAGATATAAGCCTCCAGATGTATTAAATCTCCCTCTTTGATTTTTCCTTCATTTAACAATATTTCGCGCAGTGTTTTGCTGGTCTTTTCAGCTTTTTTTTCCGCCTCCTCAATTTCATCATTATTTATTAAATTAGAATCAAGTAAAAAAGCTTTTAATTGTCCCGGCTCAACTCTCATTTTTTTATTTGCTGTTCGCTGTTAATTTTCAAAACTTCTTTAACCCTGGAAACAATATCATCAAGAGTATAATTCGCCTTTACCAGATACATAATCGCCCCGGAAGAAATAACTTTTTCAATATTTTGGCTTTCTTCAAGATTGGTAAGAATAAGAACCGGTATATCGGATATATTAGGATTGTTTTTAATCTCTTTAATCACATTGAAACCGTCTTTCTTTGGCAAAACTAAATCCGAAATAATGATATCCGGCCTCTCCTCTTCGGCAATTCTTACGCCATCGGCGCCGTCATAAGCGGCCAGAGTTTCAAAACCCTCAGCCCTAAAGACAGTTTCCAATATTTCTTGAAACCGTTTTTCATCTTCAATAAAAAGTATTTTTTTCTTTTTTCCCATAAATTTAAGAACTCGTCTCTTTAGAAAGCGGCAAAGTGAACCAGAATTTGGAACCGTTTCCTTCCGCGCTTTCAAAACCGATCCTTCCTCCGGAGGCCTCTATAATCGCCTTAGCGATATAGAGGCCTATGCCCGTGCCTCTTGTCTGGTAACTTACAATACTTTGATTCCTGAAAAATTTCGTAAAAATTTTTTTAGCGTCCACCGAAGATATCCCTATCCCCTTATCCTGAATTGAGCATTTGGCGAAACCAGGTATTATCTCCAAACTCAATTCCGCATTGCCTTTTTTAAAACTGTATCGTATGGCATTGTCTATCAAATGACCTAAAACATCTTTAATCTTCCTCTCTTCAGCAAAGACAAAAACAGACTCTTTCGGCATATTTTTAACAATGGTAATATTTTTTATGTAAGCAAAGCCGTCCTGTTCTTTTATAACAGATTCAATGAGCTTGGTCAGAGAAAACGGCGCCGGCCGAAGCGCCAGACCATTCCCTTCAATCTGGTCTATCTCAAGGAGCTTATTGGAAAGCTGTATCATCTCTTCATTTTTCTCTTCCAATACGGAGAGCATCGGCATAATATCTTCTCCATTGGGTTTCAATCGCTGTATCAGATTAAGCTGCCATTTAATGGCGGAAAGCGGACTTCTTAATTCGTGAGACATAATATTGACGAATTCGGATTTAGTCTTGGATGAAATTACTATCTGTTCAAATGAATAAACTACGATATAACTGATGACCAAGAGAACCGCCGCCACAATAAGCACGATTAGAGCGACAATTTCCGGTTCAATATAATAACGAGCCACATAATAAGTGGAAACAATGGAAAAAATGATAAACAGCCCCATTATCAAAAATAAAAATTGAGGGCATTGCCATAATTTTACATTGTATTTTTTACACCCTTTAATCAAATCCAGATGTTCAAACATTTGATTTAATTATAACTTTCTGCGAGGTGTCCCGCAAATGCTTTATGTGCAAAAGTATAAAAATTAAATTTAAATTATAAATATAACTTTATGGTCTGAGACAGCATATTATCAAATAAAAATTTTTCTTTTATTCTATTTTTTAAATTAACACCCGCTTTCACCATTGCTTCTTTATTAGAAATTAAATATTTCAATTTATTTTTTATATCCATTTCATTTTTCGGCTTTACCAGTATGCCGCAATCGTTAGAAATGACATCAACAATACCTCCCGCCGATGAAGCTATCACCGGCAATCCGGCGTACCCGGCCTCAAGAAGCGCGTAAGGGAAAGCCTCTGTCACTGAAGACAGTAAAAAAATATCAAAAGCTCTAAGATATTTTTGAGCATTTTCAATAAAACCTAAAAGCACGACCTTCTCCCCCAATTCTTCTTTCTCTATCTGGTCTTCAAGCCTGCTTCTCAATTCGCCGTCTCCTATTATTGCAAAAACAATAGAGGGTTCTTTCAGTGAAGAAACGGCTTTAATTGCGTATTCCAAACCTTTATTTTTATGAAGTTCAGTCAAAGTTCCCAGCCAGATAGCGTCTGTTGGCAGTTTAATTCTTGACATATTATTCAAAGCAATCCTGGCCTCATTCTTTTCCAAAAGCCTGAAATCCAAAATGCCGTTGTAGATAACTTGCGACTTTTTATAGACAAAAGGGAAATTTTTTATATCATTTCGCGTAGCTTCAGACACGCAAATTATACTATCTTGCAGGAGAAGCGACACCCAGACAAATATTTTTATCAGCGCTTTCTGCCAAAAAGGTCTCTCTTCATTAAAGGCCCAGCCATGAGCGGTAAAAATTATTCTTGGCACACCGGAAATTTTCGCGGCCAGCGCGCCAAGTCCACCGGCCTTAGAGCTATTCAAATGAACAATATCAGGCTTCTCTTTTCTAAAAATATCCACAAGCTCCATAAAGACGGAAACTTCCTTTAAAATACTCATATCTCTTTCAAGATTTTTTATTGAAATTGTTTTTATATTCTCCTTTCTCAATTTATCGCAAAGGAGACCCTCGCCGCCAAAAGCAACGATAGTTTCATAATCGTCTTTAGGCAAACCCGAGGCTAAATCAAAAACATATCTTGTGGCGCCTCCCCAAGAAGATTTTGTTATCACATAAATTATTTTTTTCTTTTTATCTTCCTTCATGAGAAACAATGGTCTTCAAAGTTTTTAGAGCGATGGACATATCAAGCGCAATAGAGCGATTTTTTATATAAAATAAATCATACTGCAATTTCTCCATAGAATCTTCAACCGAAGCCCCGTAAGGAAAATTTATTTGAGCCCACCCTGAAAGTCCCGGCTTCACCAAATGCCTCATCTTATAATGAGGCAATTTTAAAGAGAGCTCTTCTATAAATTCCGGCCTTTCCGGTCTGGGGCCGAAAAAGGACAGGTCTCCCAGAAGAACATTCCACACTTGAGGCAATTCATCTATTCTTGACCCCCTCAAAAATCGACCGAACCAAGTGATGCGCGCATCTTTTTTCTTTGACCATTCCGCTCCGTTCTTCTCAGCGCCGGCAATCATTGACCTGAATTTAATTATTTCAAATATCTTTCCGTCCTTGCCAACTCTTTTTTGACAATAAAAAACATCTCCCGAACTTGTGATTTTTATAAAAAAAGCGATAAAAGGAAGAATAATCAACAATACGCTTCCGGTAATTACTGACAATATCAAATCAATAATTCTCTTGATATTTTCATATTCGCGCTTATTGACTTCTATAAGATTCTCCAAAAACCACGCCTTGCCTATCATCGATACCGGAATCTTGCCGGTGATTGATTCATAAAATTTACTGAAATCAATGATAGCTATGCCAAACGGGAGCAGATTATAAAAAACAGAAACAAGTTTTTCGTCCTGTTTAATCTCATCAGAAACGACTATTATCTCAATATCGCGGTCTTTTACATATTTTTCAATATCAATCTTCCGACTTTTATCTTCATCAAAAATATCCACGACTTGATAAGCGAGCTGGGGGCGATTATTTATAAAACCGGCGAAATCATTAAGCTCTCCGGAAGAACCGAAAAAAATAACATTGATTTTTGAGCTCTTAACAATATTATTGAAAAAGAATTTTCTCCATACCCATAAAAAACCGGTGGCGACTAAAAGATTTATAAGCAAAATTGTTTTTGGCGTTATTCCCCATAACGGTATGGTGTAAAAAAATAAAACAGAAATAATACCGACAGCAATCATCGTCTTTAAAAAATGATTTCTTAAATCATTAAAAGAGATAAATTTCTCAATCTCATACAAACCGGCGATAAAAAATAAAACAATCCAAATAAAATAAAGCACTGCCATCGGCAATAAATTCACATCTATAAGAGAAGCGGATGGTATTTCAAAAGATCTCAAAAAGAGCGCCAGAAAAAAAGTTAAAACAAGAAAGCCTAAATCTCCTCCCGCTAATATTATTTTTCTGAAATAATGAGTTTTAATCATATATCATCAATTATATCAAAATCCGCCCCTTTTAAAACTTGTTTGCCAAGATTAATCCTAATCATAATACCAGCATATATAACATAAATAATAACTGTTATCCATAGCGGAAAAGAAAGTTTTATTGAAGCGAAAGGCAGAGAAGAAAATGCCTCTACAATCTTAAGTTCGTAAAAGAGAAGAGCATAAGCCAGCCAAGCAAAAGGCCAGGAAAAAATAGCGCTTAAAAATCCGAAAATTCCGGCTAAAAATCCGAAAAGCATAGTCAACGGCACAAAAATAAGAACTAAAAAATTAACAGGCAAAGCAACAATGGAAATTTCTCCGACTTTATATAAAAGAAAAGGGAAAATAAATATTTGAGTGGCCAAAGTGGCTATCACAAGCTCGCGAATATTCCATTTTTCAGGAAGAAATTCAAGTTTTTTTTCAATTAAAGGGGAAAAATAAATCAACCCTATTGTGGACAGGAATGAAAGCTGAAACGAAGGGTCAAAAACAAGAATCTTGGGGTTGTGAAGCAACATCAGGAATCCGGCCACCAAAAGAGCCATAGTAATATTATGCATCCTTCCGGTTGTCCGCGCCAAAATGACAAGAAGCGCCATTATTGAAGCTCTGACAATCGTCGCCGAAGCGCCGGTCATTAAAGCAAAAAGAATAATGCCGATTGAACCGAAGGCCACTCCAAACAATTGAGGAAGGAAAGAAAAAACCCTCATCATCGCCAGAGCGACAATTGTCACATTATATCCTGAAAGGACGACGATATGAATAATTCCGGCCTTGCGAAACTTATCCAAAAGCTCTTTTCCCATAGCCTCTTTTGAACCGACTATCAGCCCGCCCAAAAGAGCCGAATGGGGCGATGAAATAACGCGCGAAATATTTTGGAGAAAAGCCCGTTTTAAACTGAAAAGCCGTTCTTTTAGCCAAAAGCCATTACCGCTTGATATAAATCGTATCTTAGGATGAAATATTTCATAAAAAATATTATCTTTAGCCAAATATAATGGCCAATTAAAATCCTCTAAAAAATTATCCGGCTTTTTAATTTTGCCCCTAATCTCCAGTTCTTCGCCATAATTGAATTTAGGGTAATGCTCCGCATAAACAAGAATTCTTACACCGTTCGTTTCCACAACAAGCCTGGTATTATTCTCTCTTTCATCAGGCTCATCAACGATAATTCCATTAAAAACAACTTCCGCGCCGACATTATTTTCAAAAAATTCATTCCCTTTGCCCTGACGGCTGAAATCATAGCGAAAAATGCCAAGACCGGCAAAGAGAAAAAACAAAGCGGCAAAAAACACGATAACTTTCTTATCAAGCCAAAAAGATATAAAAAGCAACCCTATCCCCAAAAAAATAAAAAAACCGGCAAAAGCCGAACCAAAATCAACAAACGAACTTAAAAATATACCTGAGACAAAACCGAATAATAAAATCGGGGAAATACGGGTATCCATTTTCAAAATAAAGCTCTGGGCTTTTTCTTATCCATCGCTTCATTCGCCAATCTATCCGCTTCTCTATTTTTCTCTCTTGGAATTTCACAGAAAGATATTTTTTCAAAATCCATTTTAAAATTCCAGATTTTTATAAAAAGCGGAAAAAGTTTTTCTTCGTTTATTCTGTATTCTCCGTTCAGCTGTCTGGCAACAAGCTGACTGTCCATATTTATTTCAATTTCAAGCTTTTTGGATTTCTCTTTTCCAAATAGCTGTTTAACTTTGCTTAAAGCGAAAATAACCGCTTCATACTCCGCTTCATTATTCGTCCTTTCACCGATATCTTTTGAGTAGCCTCTCGTATCGCCCTTGCCGGAAGAGATGACAACGCCCACTCCGGCCGGACCGGGGTTCCCGCGCGACCCGCCATCCGTATAAATTATAATTTTATTTTGTTTCATTTTATATTTATCATTTTATACAACTTCCCTAATTTCAACAATCCTCAATCGAAGCTCCGGTATTCCGCGAAACATTGATTTCTCCATCGTTGCCGCTAAATCTATATTTTTCCCGGTCTCCAGCAAAACATCTTTAAATTTATCCGGCGCCATAAAAAATCCAATCGCTTTCACCAAAACCTCGTCTGTCTTCCTGAAAGAAAGCTCCAAATGGATGCCGCCATTGCCGAATTTCTTGACTTCATCAATCTTAATATTTTCAAACAAAAAAATCGGCTTTGGATTCTCCATGCCAAATGGCGCAAAATTTTCAATAATATTCCAATTATTCCAATTGACATCATCCAAAGAAAACTTATTGTCAATCTCCAGAATGGCAAATCCATTCTCCATCTTTTCCACTTTTTCATAAGTCTTAAGAATTACTCTTTCCAATGATTCAAGTTTTTCCGGCAAGACACTAAACCCGCCGGCCAAAGCGTGCCCGCCAAAACCGGCAAAGCAATCTTCAAAGCTCTTCATAAATTTGACCAAATCCACCGTTCCGTCGGAACGGCAAGAACCTTTTATTTCATGCGCATCGGCTTTTCCCCAAAGGAATACCGGTCTTTGATATTTTTCCATTATCCTGTTTGCCGCCAGTCCAAGCACTCCCGGCATCCAATTAAAATCGCCTAAAACCAAAATTGGAGGAATTTTATCTCCCGAACCGGAGAATTTTTTCTCCACCGCATCAAGTATCACCTGCACCGATTCCTTTCTTTCGCCATTCTTCCCTTCAAGCTCGGAAGCGATGCTATCCGCTTCGGCATTATTCGGAGTGATAAGCAAATTAAAACTCGTCGTGGCGTGTCCCATCCTGCTTGCCGTATTTATCCTTGGCGCCACCATAAATCCAACATCATCCTCATTTATAAAATCGCTATTTAATTTAAGCTTCTTATAGAGCGAAATAAGCCCCGTTCTTCTTGTCTTGCGGAGAACCTTTAAGCCGAAATAAACAATCGTCCTGTTCTCATCGCAAAGTGGAACCATATCAGCCACCGTGGCGATAGAAGCCACATCCAGAAGCCATTTTTCCCAACCATCAGGAATATTAAATTGGCCTGTATCCGCGCCCATCTTGATAAGCCCTTGAATTGTTTTAAAAGCGGCGCCGGCGCCGGATAAAAATTTAAACGGATATTTTTCGTCTTTTTGCTTGGCGTCAATTATAGCGTACGCCTCCGGCGTTTCATCCTGCACTATATGATGGTCAATTATAATGGTATCAATACCGGCATCTTTCGCTTTCTTAACTTCAGACGCATCTGTAATGCCGCAATCAACAGTAATAATAAGATTGATTCCGCTTTTTATAAATTCGTCAATTGCCGGAAAAGTAAGCCCGTATCCTTCTTTGTATCTGTTGGGAATATGAATATGAAAATTTTCAAAACCTATTTTCTGAAAAAAATCATGAAATATCACACTGCCGGAAATGCCGTCAGCGTCATAATCGCCGAAAACCACTATCTTCTCGTTATTTTTTATGGCTCTAAGAATCCGCGAAACCGATTTTTCCATACCCAGCATCAGAAATGGGTCATGCATATCCCTTTCATAATCAGGATTTAAAAATCTGTCGGCTTCCAATCCGCTTTTAATACCGCGATAAAAGAGAAGTCGGCGAGCCAGCTTTGGGTAAGTTTCAAATTCTTTCTCCGCGCTTTTCGGTATTTCTTTATTTACAATCCACTTTTTTGTCATTTAATGGAGTATATCATATAATAATTTTATGAACGAATGTATTTTCTGCAAAATAATAAAAGGAGATATACCGTCTGAAAAGATATACGAAGATAATGATTTTCTTGCATTTCTTGATATCACTCCGGTAAATCCCGGTCATACTCTTTTAATACCTAAAGAGCATTGCCAAGACCTTTTTGAAATTCCTGATGCGACTTTATGCAACATCGGACCTGTTATAAAGAAGCTGGCGCAAGCGATAAAAGACGGAACAAAAGCTGATGGTATAAATATAGGAATGAATAATAGCCCTGCCGCCGGGCAAATTATATTCCATGCTCATATTCACATAATGCCGAGATTTTCTGATGACGGATACAAACTTTGGCATGGCAAAAAATATATTGGAGAAAAATTTAAAAAAATCGCCGGAGATATAAAAAAATTTCTCTAATATCGTTTCTATTTTAATCGCTGAAATTATCTCTTTCTCTTTAGCGCTTCTATGCCGGGTAAGGTGCCGTTTGCCAGAAAAGCGAGCATGGCCCCGCCGCCGGTTGAAACAAATGAAAATTTATTCAATAAATTCAGTTTTTTGATAGCGGAAATAGTATCTCCCCCGCCCACTACAGAATGCGCCTTAGACCCCGCAATAGCTTTCGCTATCTCCGCAGTGCCTGTTTGATAACCCTTTTCAAAATCACCCAAAGGTCCGCTCCAAATAATGAATTTAGCTTGAGCAATCATTCCTTTCAATCCTTTTATCGCATTTTCGCCAATATCCCAATTGATGCCGTTTTCCGTCAGCATATCCCCGGAAACGACAATCTTCTTGCTCTTCATAAATTTTTTAATATTAACATTTTTATCATAGACCGATTTGCCTATATCAATCCCTTTCTCCTTGAGAAATACATTCGCCAGCGCTCCGCCGATAAATATTTTATCCGCCGTTTTTATAAATCTCTCAAGCACGCCCAACTTGCTCTCAAATTTCACCCCTCCCAATATCAAAAGAAATGGATGCTTTGACTTAAACGCCTTGGATAAATTCAAAACTTCTTCATCCATAAGAAGTCCCGAATATGATGGTATGAATTTTGGAATACCGATAACAGAGGCATGCTTCCGATGAGATACCGAGAAAGCGTCATTAACATAAATATCGCCTAAAGAAGCCAGCTCCCGGGCAAATCCGGTATCATTATTTTTTTCCCTGTCATCTGACCTTAAGTCCTCAAGCAGAAGAACCCCGCCGTTTTTCATATTATCAATTCTCTTCCTTGTCTCACCGCCTAAGACCTCTCCGGAAAAATCCACCTTAAAATAGGACTTAAGATACCGAGCAACCGGCCCAAGCCCTTTGGCCCGGCCTTTCGTCACATGACTCAAGATTATAATTTTCGCTCCTTTTTTCTTCAAAAATCTAATCGTCGGCAAAACCTGTTTTATTCTAAAATCCCCTTTCACTTCATTATTCTGTATAAATACATTCAAATCCGCCCTTAAAAGAACTTTTTTCCCTTTTAAATCCTTCACTTGTCTTATGCTCGGTAATTTCATATTTAAAATTATTTCCTGATATTATTTGCTATTTTAAGTATCTCTTTAAAAGACTCGGTTTCAAGAGATTTATGCCCGATAAGCAGTCCTGATATTCTCCCCTCTGATAAAAAACCTTCGGTATTTTCAATATCAACAGAACCTCCGTAAAGTATCGGGATTTGGTCGCCTCTTGGCCTGCCGAAAATATCCGCGAGGATTCTTTTGATATAAATTGATATTTCAAAAACCTTCTCCGGAGAATCGGCATTCTTGCCGGATTTGCCTATCGCCCAAATAGGCTCATAAGCCACTATTAAATTATTCGCCAATTTAGCCGGCACGGAGAAAAGGCCTTCCAGCATCTCCGTCTTTATAAAATTGAGATACTGCCCATCATCATCGCGTTCTTTTTCTCCAACGCAAAATACAACCTTAAGCCCCGCGGAAAGAGCGTATTTTACTTTTTTATTGATTATTAAATTATCTTCCCCCAAATGTTCCCTCCTTTCAGAATGGCCGATGATTACATATTTTACCCCCAAATTCTTAAGCATTGTGGCGGATATTTCTCCAGTGTAAGATGTCTTCTTTTCATCCCAAAATACATCTTGAGCGCCAAAAGCCGAGTGGCTTTTGGCGCGAAATCCGCCCGAGGCGGATAGAGACAAAACGCCCAAATAAACAAAAGGGGGGCAAACAACCACTTCAATATTCTTTAGACCGCAAGCATTCTTTTGCGCGGAATCAAAAATCTTTTTTGCCGTTTTTTTGTTCGGAGGATTCATCTTCCAGTTGGCCACAATTAATCTCTTCATAAAAATTACTTTCTCTTATTGAGCTTTATATTATTTTTTACTTTATCTTCAATAACCCACATAATGGTAAAAATAAATATTGTCAGAGTGCTGACAAAGACCGCGATGGCGTAGAGTTCATACCCGACCGCCATCCCTATGCCGGCGGCCATCCAAAGACCGGCCGCCGTGGTAAGGCCTCTCAACTTTGACCTTTTAAAGATAATAAGACCGGCTCCTATAAAACCGATCCCAACAACGACCTGGGAAGCCATACGAAGCGGGTCAAAATTGGTAATCCCTATGTATTGCGCCGTCACAGTATTTGAGATAACGATAAAAAGAGCGGCGCTCATACTCACCAAAGCGTAAGTCCTCATACCCGCGGTCTTATGGGCAACAGACCTTTCAATGCCGATAATGCCCCCCAGCAAGGCGGCAACAGCTAATTGCAGAAATATATTTAAATTTTGAATAAGTGTCAGTTCCATAATTAGATTATAAACTTAAATTATAAAAATTTCCTCCCCTTCTCTTTAATATCAAAGAGTAGACTTTTCTTTTGGCCGTCATTAAATTTCCTAAGCGGACTTATGATCGTAATATCAACAGGCTTGACTCCACAAAATTCCAAAACGATTTTCTTCAAAGCGACAACGCTCGGTGCGCCCAAAATTCTTTCCCTTATTTTTTGCTTATTATCCATAGTGACGATAAGATGCGCGCTTTTGCCGGAAAGAAGCCTGTCATGGCAAGTCTTGCCTTTCTGAAATTTAAAACCGAAACCGGGTAGAAATACCCTGTCTATAAACCCCTTCATAATGGCCGGCATTCCTCCCCACCAAGTCGGATAAACAAAAACAAGATGGTCCGCCCATTTCATGTCTTCTTGAGCTTTCTTCAAATCCTCTTCCAGCTCTTGAATGGTTGAATATCCTTTCCGCAAAATCGGGTCAAATTTTAAATCACCGAGACAGACCTCTCTCACCTCGGCCCCGCTCTCTCTTGCTCCGTCCACATAACTTTGCATTATGGAATTACAAAAACTCTCCCGAAACGGATGGCCTAATATAACTGTTATCTTCTTTTTCATATAGAAATATAATAAACTATTTTTCATTTATAGCAAAATTGGATTGTTCACCACGCCGTCCACGAAAGGCGTGGCTGAAATAAAAAAATAAAAAGACCCCGGAGTTTATCACTAAACTCCGGGGTTATAGGAACTTGGCAAGGGCGTTTTATCGCGTCGGTCTTCAGCCTTCAGCAGGCCTGAGCTATGGCTATGGCCTCCAGCGACCTCGGTGGAAGAGTGTTTATTCCTTCCTTATTAAAAAAAGCTAGAGCGCCAGCGCCCAGCCTCAAGACCGCCGAGGGCATCTCTTTTGCTGACGTCAAAGCCTTGTTGAGGTTTCCGTTCCTAAGGTTCAGGGTAAAAATACCCCGCCTCGTCGTGATGATGGTCACCTCGTTTTCAACGCGATCAAGATAGAGAATCTCGGGTATCTCTTTTATTATCTTGGCATCAGCCCAAGACTTACAGTAAAGATTGTCCAGAGATATCTCCTTGACGATATTATGGCCAGTGATGTCGTCTGTGAAGATGACACCCTTGAAAAAAGCGCTTTTGCCTTTTTTCATTAAGGGCTGAATGTTCTTCATCCCCGCAGGAAGCGCGATAGCGTCAGACACGCCGTTCTTCCCGCCGACATAGAAGCCCTTTGCCTCCGTCCCTACCCCGTAGGCCGGGAAATAGGCGCCGTTGAGACCGTCTCTTTTGACAATCTCGGCTATCTTATCCACCAAAAGCCTCATCTGTGAAGTGATGTGGCCGGTGATGGAAAAAAGGACATTGCCGTCGGCCATGATAGCCACGCTCTGGATCGTTGTAAGCCCTGCTGCCTGAACGGGAGGAAAGATGGCCGAGGACTTCTCTCTTACGGATACGACCTCCTTAAACATTAACAGCTCCACCCTTCCCGAGGTGCCACCTTCCGGCAGTACTATGCCGGCAATCTTCTTGAGGTCTATCCCCTTCAGTGTGTCAAAATAACCCAGATCTACTTTTTTGCTTAATATCACCGTTTTTCTCCTTTTCTAATTGTTGTTTTTGGTTTCCCCTTGCCAAGGAATCCCCAAAAGATGAAAAGAACTAATTCCGCGTTACACGGAAACAAGATTTCAGTTTACATGACATATTTTTCCTGTCAACCTTTACACCTCATTTATGGCCTAAACCTTGTTTAGGCCATAGTTTGAGTCGGGTCTTTTTATAAAAAATGGGGGAGCAGGCGTAAATATTGCCTGCTCCCCCTTCTTCGGCAGCCGTCACTGCAGTGGGCTACCCTTGGTATCATAAAGCGCGCGCTCATTTCTCTACCTCCTTTCTTGTATTCTTCTACTATCTAACTATATTATAATATAGCTGTCAACCCCTACAATTTTCCCTTTTTAATATCCTCCCTCAACTTCTCAATATAAGAATTGAAGAAATATAAGTTATGAAAAGTCAAAAGTTTCAACGCCGTAATCTCCCCCGCCTTGAAAAGATGCGAAATATAACTCCTGGTATAATCCCGGCACACATAACAAGCGCAGTTTTTATCCAAGGGTTTTTTATCTTTCAAGAACTTGGATTGCCTCATATCAAGCCGTCCATCTGAAGAAAAAGCCGTCCCGTGGCGAGCGTAGTGCGTCGGCACGATACAATCAAAAGTATCCACCCCCGCTTTTATAATCTCCGGTATATCCTCCAAGTGCCCTATCCCCAAGAGATGCCTTGGTTTCTCCTCCGGCAAATCATTTAATACGACTTCAAGCATCTTGCCCATTATCTTTTTATCATCACCGAATTCGCCGCCTATGCCGAAGCCGTCAAAAGGGAGTGACGATATGAATTTGGCGCTCTCTCTTCTCAGGTCACTGAATTTCCCTCCTTGAACTATGCCAAAGAGAGCTTGATTTTTCTTCGCTTTTGGAGATCTCGCCTTTAAGCACTCAATAGCCCACTTGTGGCTTAACGCCAAAGATTTCTTCGTATATTCATAATCAGCCACAGGCGAAGTGCACTCATCAAAAGCGAAAATTATATCCGCGCCCAGCTCCTCCTGTATCTTCATAGATTCTTTCGGCCCGAGAAAAATCTTCCGACCATCAATCGGAGACCTAAATTCTACCCCCTTCTCGCTGATATTCAAAAGCTTCGGCTGTTCCCCCAAAGAGACGGAAACATCTTTCTTCTTTTTCAATATCTTCCCCACGCCATGGTCCCGGCCAAAGCCGAGACTGAAGACCTGAAAGCCCCCCGAATCCGTCATAAGAGGCCTCTGCCAATTCATAAATTTATGCAGACCGCCGGCCTTCTTTACAATCTTCTCCGCCTGTTTCAAGTGGAGATGGTAAGTATTGCATATAAGCATCTGGCTTTTCGCCTCCTCCGCCTCATGACTTGTAAGCGTCTTCACTACAGCTTGAGTCGCCACCGTCACCAGGGCAGGAGTTTCCACTTTGCCATTTGAAGTCTCTATTATACCCAGACGAGCGTTGCTCTTCTTTGATTTTTTTAGAATTTTAAATTTAATCATTTTGCCGATATCTTCCCTAAAATCCAAAATAATAACACAATCTACTCATTATATAGGAAAATCAGCTATCCACAAATTATTATATTTTCGTTGACAATTATATATGAATATGCTATATATATAAATGCACCAGTTAATTTAGATTGGTGTTTTATTTTTGCCCGCAATACGCGGGAACGCTCTTTTCCGGGCCGATTTCTTAATGATACGGCCGGGTTTAAGCAACTATCAAAACCAGTATTTACCAATAAAAGATAGGCCAAAAATAAATCTATCAGTTATGCATACTTTCTTAAGTTCGGTTGCTTTAATAGGAATGCTTTTAAACACCTCTTCAACAACCGCATCCGGACAAACCGAAGAACCTATCCCCGTTATGTCGGCGGAAAATATCAGATTAGCCGACAATATTATCGCTAATTACGAAAAATACAGAGCTTTATTCAAGTCAAAGTCAAAAGAATCGCCTTCTGAAGATGATACCGCCCGCAAAACAGCAGTGACGGAAATAAAAGAAGCGGAAGTGACGGCTTACTCAAGCACACCGGACCAAACTGATGACGACCCATTCATAATGGCTACCGGCAAATATGTATATGACGGAGCAATAGCGGCAAACTTTCTTCCTTTCGGGACTAAAGTCCGTTTTCCTGAAATTTACGGTGATAAGATATTCACCGTAGAAGACAGGATGCACAGAAGATTCTCCGATAGAATAGATATCTGGATGGAGACGAAACGAGAAGCCGAAATCTTCGGCATTAAAAAACTTCAATACGAAATTGTGGAAGAAAAAGAACCAAGCGATGAAAAAATAATAGCAATGAAGTAAAACAAAAAATGCGCAACACTAAGTGTTGCGCATTTTTTGTTTAAATATAAAAAACCGACGAGCAGATATTATCTGCTCGTCGGTCTTATAAACTTCATAAATACCTCCTTAGGTTAAATCAAGAAATATGCCAAAAGTAGATAGTATTAGATAATAAAAACCTGCAGGCATTTTCTTTTGTGGAATTTTTATTTCAATCTTATCGTGACACTTTCTACATATCTTTACGATACCTCCTTTGTTTTTATTTCCATTGCCAAAATGCCTTTTGGGTAATATATGATGCCTTGTTGGTTCCTTCACTTTCCCGCAAACCGGGCAAACCCAACCGCCTATCGGCATAAATTCCACCTCCTTGTTAAGGATCAAACTTTGTTTAGATGGACTCTACCTATTTTTTATCATTAAAAATAAAAAAAGGCAATAAGTTAAGTGGGAAATTTATATCATTGCAACCCGGCTTTTCCTGTCAGCTGTCCGCAAGCGGCATTAATTTCACCGCCGAAATGATAACGCTGACTTACCGGTACGCCGGCTTTTTCTAAAATTTCTTTAAATTTCCGCACCGAATTATGAGAAGACGGCTCCATCCCCTCTTTACCTGTGAGATTGTAGATTATCAAATTTACAAAATAGAGAGGCTTGTCCATAAGCTTGGATAATTTCTCCGCATCCTCTTTAGAATCATTAACGCCCCTAAGCATAAGATATTCAAACATCACCTGTCGAGAAGTCTTCTTAATGTAATTATCCACCGCGGACAAAACATTTTTCAGCGGATATTTTATATTGACCGGCATCAACTTGGAACGAAGTTCATCATAAGGCGCGTGAAGAGATATAGCCAGGTTCACTTGCAGGTTTTCTTCTGCCAGTTTTTCTATTCCTTCAATAATCCCGCTGGTAGATATGGAAATTTTTCTGGCGCCGATATTTAACCCGTCTTTATCATTCAGAATTCGAATTGAAGAAAGAACGTTTCCATAATTTAAAAACGGCTCCCCCATCCCCATAAAGACAACATTTGTTATTCTCTCTTCTCCGTGAGACTTAAGATAACGGGCGAAAAACAAGACTTGTCCTATAATCTCATCTTCAGTCAAATTCCTACTAAAGCCCATAGCCCCGGTAGCGCAAAAACCGCACTTCATAGGACAACCCACCTGAGAGGAGACGCAGACGGTAGAACGGCCACCTTCATGCTTCATCAGCACGCTCTCTATTTTCAATCCGTCATCAAGTGTTATAAGCGCTTTTAAGACCTCTTCATCCGACCCGATGACCTCGCCCCCAACCTCAAGTGGGCATTCCTTACCCAGCGTTTCTCTTAATTTAGGTGGCAAATACACAGCCTGAGACCAGTCGCTTATAAGACTTTTAAAAACCGCCTCCTCCGCTTGCTTGAGACGATACTTTGGCTCATTTTTTAAAACTTCTTTTAAATTATTCAGTTTCATTTATTTTTTTGATTCACTCAAGAAAAAAGAATCTCTAAAACATCCAATCGCCCCGTCTTCTCTTTAACCGAGAAGGGAACGATCATTTTGCCGCCGGATTCAATACGAAACTCTTCCATCTTTTTTTTAATATCATTTTTCTTCAACTTATCTATCTTGTTGGCGACGATGATGACATTATGTCCCGATTCATCCAATATTTCCAACATCTGTTTATCCAAGTCCGTAATGCCCACCTTGGCATCTATAATAACTACCGTATATTTAGGCCTTAATTCAAAATCCTTTAAATACCACGCCAAGTGCTTATTTAATTTAAAAGCCCCCCTTTGGGACATATTCGCAAAACCATAACCCGGAAGGTCCACAAAATACATCTTACCGTCTATAAAAAAGAAATTTATTTCTCTCGTCTTGCCAGCCTTGGCGCTCGTCTTCACTAAACTTTTTCTGCCGGTTAAACAATTGATAGTGCTGGATTTGCCGACATTTGAACGGCCCGCAAAAGCCACTTGCGGTATGCCGTTGTAAAGAATATTATCCGTACCTTTTATCCCTTTTATAAATTCCGCTGTTTTTACTTCCATAAATATTTATATTATTTACATATTCTGCGCAATAATGTCCAACACCGAGTGTTAGACATTTAATAACGAGGGGGTGATTCTGTTATGCCGAGCCGATAATTCACAATCCGCGCCAAAGCGTATAAGAGACTGGATAAGCGATTGAGATAAGCCAATGTGTCAGGGCTGACTTTCACCTGCCCCTCTTCCCTTGCTTCCACGGCCTTGCGTTCGGCGCGCCGAGCAATAGTTCTGGAAAAATCCAAAAGAGCGGAAAGCTCCGCCTCGCCCGAGATAATAAAAGTTTTTATCGGCGGTAATTCTTTTTCTATTGAGCCAATTAAATCCTCAATCTCTTTAATCCTTTCTTCACTAATCTTCTTGTCTCCGCCGGCAATCTCCGCTTGAATTATAAAAAGGTTTTGCTGGATATTGTCTATAATCTTATGACAGCTCTCTCCATCTACCGTAATCTCATTCTCTTTTGACTTAATCTTGCAAAGCCCGAGAAACGAATTAAGCTCATCCAGGTCGCCTAAAGCTTGCGCCACCACCGAACTCTTAGAGAGCCGTTGGTCGCAACAGCCGAAGATATTAGTACTGCCATCATCCCCTTTTCTCGTATAAAGCATATCCTATTTATACAGGAAAATAAACTGTAAGTAAATTCAAAACAGGGAGGCATAGGGGGTTCGAACCCCTGCTAGCAACTCCACAGGTTGCCGTGCTACCGCTACACCAATGCCTCCATCTAAAATACTGCTGTAATTAAAAACCAATTTTTAATCTAATTAAATAACCGGCCATAATAAAAATCATCCCCAAAATACCTAATACCTGCTCTTTCTTCATAGTATTTAACACTCTAGCATCCACTTTATGTTCTTTTAAAAAGCGATAATGAACGGCAATGGCTGTAAAGCCAATCATAAGTTCACCCAAAACATTGAATGTATGGGCTAAAAATAATATATCCATATGTTAGATATTAGCAGATTTTTTATAAAATAAAAAGAGTTGCGCTTCGCTTCGCTCCTTTCGGTCAAAATAGGTTCGCGCAAAATATATAATTACAGCACTAAATAGAACAAGTTGCGGATTAAGAATATAGAGCGATTTTGCGGAAGCCGTAGGCGGACGCGGGGGTCAGTGCGCGGATTTTGCTTTGCAAAATCCGCTC
>CAYIGM010000005.1:18084-31672 GCA_964363045.1 uncultured Candidatus Saccharibacteria bacterium | reverse complement strand
TCTTCAATGATTTTTTCACCCTGTTTTTTTGTCTTCACCGCATCCGAGTCCATTCTAAATAATTTGAATTTCGGGAAAATATTATTTATCTCTTCCGCCACTCTTTCCACTCCGATTCCCAGTGATTTAAGCCGCCAGCTTTTGCAATAAGGACACCTGTCTTCGGTTAAAAAAGAAGATAGGCATTTATGGCATATAAAAGCCGTTTTTTTTGCTGTCTCTCTGTGGATAACCAAAGGCGAATCGCATTTTTCACAAGTGATGGTCTTCCGGCAGTCATCGCATATTGTGTTTTGGCTGTAGCCCCGCTTGTTTAAAAATAAAATAGTATGTTCATTGCGCTTGCTTGATTCTTCAAGCATCTCTTTCAAAGCCCCGCTTATTATCGTAAATTTTTTTGTTTTTTCCTCCTCTTCTTTCATATTGACCAGTATCTGTTCCGATTTGGCGAGTATATGCGAAGGAGTGATGCTTTCTCCTTTAAAATGCTGATAATCCTCGGTCCTTATGACGCTGTCTCCGTATATTAAATTTGTTTTCAAATGTCGGCTTATGATTTCCGCCGTTTTGCGCGCATCAAAATACGGCCTGGTCCTGTATTTGTAAAAAGGGGAACTTTCTTGGTCTACAATAATGGTGTTTAAATCTTTTCGCGGGAGAGACAGAAACAATCCGGTTGATACCATTAAAATTGGTTTTTCATCAACAACGGCTTTATTCCATTTTTCCAATATTTTTTTCTTCGGTATTTCAGAATGGAGAATAACAGTATGCGACTCTATCCCTTTCGCCAATTCGTTTGACGCTTCACTGACGGCAGAGATTGTCGGGAAAATTATAAATACGGAGTGTCCTTTGGCGAATTCTTCCCTGACGACACTTTTGTAGTATTTAAAACGTTCTTCCGCGGAACCTTGAAAGATGGATATTTTTTTATAATCTTCTCTCTTTGCTTTACATTTTTTATCTTTTGGCGCTTTGATTTGCCGGCTATTTTCCAGTATGATTGTCGGCGTAATTTCACCGATAATATGCCCGAGCGCGGAAGCGTAATATTCGGCAATTTCTTCAGCCGCGCCTATAAAAAGAGGGTCAAAAATCGGCGCGCCGGACTCGTCTATTTTTTTTAAAGCAAAAGGGGATTTCTTTAAAGCGCTTTTAATCTCTTTTATATCTTTGGATGAGATAACTATGGCCGGAACCGTCTGTTTCCTTAGGGGGATTTTGACGATAGAGCCTAATTCTATTTTTTTAGTTGTAAAATAGGAAAGATATTTTTTTAAGAAACTTTTTGTTATGGGAATGACTGTTATTAGTTTCATCAGATGTTCATTTTGATGAATGTTTTTTCATCAAGAATATATATTGAATTATTTTCTATTTCAAATATCGGGCTTTTCCCTTTGTATATCGGCTGTAATATTCTTCCACCGCGACCGTCAACTTCAATAGCGTATATTGCGTTTTGCACGGCAATGACCAAAACATCTTTGCGGTTAGGGTAAAAATCCACTTTTCTTATGGGAGAAGTTGAATCAAGCACTAAAAGTGGCGTTTCGCATTTCTGATTATTGCAGAAGTAATAGGGCAAGGGAGAGTCTTTTAATAACCATTCTATCCAAACAGTGTCGGAATCGCCGACAAAAATTTTTTCATCTTTGTTGGCGTTTATTTTTACAAATGGATTTAATTCCGGCAAAAGAAGCCTGCCGAGAATATCATTGTAAGACGAGGAGAAATCTTTTCCTTTTTTAGAGATGTCGTTTAAAATCACTTCTCCTTCTGGATCTTTGACGATAAGAAAGGCCCGCGCTTCTGTCACTAATCCTTCTTTTACTTCCAATTCTTTGGCCCAGGGCCAGAATTTGTCTTTAGCCACCAGCACTTTATAATTCCCGGGAGTAAGATTCTGCATAAATAAGCCGCCGGTAAGAAAACTTGTTTCACTTTCTTCTTTATTGTCTACGAAGATTTTGGAGCCGGAAAAAGGCGAGGAAATATATAAACCGCCCGTTTTCCTGATTTTAAAATTTTTGTCTATTCTATAGCCGGAGGTGTATAATATAATAACCGGCACAAGCATAAAAAATATTAAAATTGAAATTAATAGGATAATTCTTCTTTTTCTGATGCTCATCGGTTTCATCTTAATTTAAATAGTTGCAAAAAAAAGATAAAAAGTCTAGAGTTAGATTAAAGTTATGGGAATTTTTATAAAAAAATTGGGGATAGATCTCGGTACGGCGAATACTTTGGTATTTTTACCCGGGAAAGGGGTTATTTTAAATGAACCGTCCGTGGTTGTGATATCACAGCCGGAAAACAAGGTTCTAGCCGTCGGGGATGAAGCTAAAAACATGATAGGTAAAACTCCTAATGATATTATCGCCTATAGGCCGATGAAAGACGGTGTAATAGCCGATTATAGAGTGACAGAAGCGATGCTCCGTTATTATATAAAGAAGGCGCTTGGTAAATTTAATATTTTTAAACCGGAAGTGATGATCTCTGTTCCGGCTGGCGTCACCTCAACCGAAAGGCGAGCTGTTGTTGAAGCGGCAATAAAGGCGGGCGCTAAATCAGCTTATGTCGTTAAAGAACCGATATTGGCGGCCATTGGAGCTGGTATCCCCATTCATGAGCCCCAAGGATGTATGATTGTTGATATTGGCGGAGGGACTACGGACGCCGCGGTCATTTCTCTGGGCGGAATTGTCTCCTCTCTATCTATAAAAGTTGCCGGAAATAAGATAGACCAGGCCATTGCCGACCATATTAAAAAAACATTCAATCTTGCCATTGGTGACAGAATGGCTGAAGAGATTAAAATAGCCATAGGTTCCGCCGTATCTATTGAAGAGGAGCTTACTCACAAAATAAAAGGGAGAGATTTTCTGACCGGCTTGCCAAGAAGCGCCGATATCACGACTAATGAAATAGTGAAAGCGATAGACGGTGAATTGAGAGAAATAGTGAAAGCGATTAAACTGGTGCTTCAGGATACTCCGCCGGAACTTGCCGCCGATATTATTGACAGAGGAATAATTATGACCGGCGGTTCTTCGCTCTTGCGAAATATTGATGAGCTTATTTACCGTTCAACCGGCATTAAAGTGCAAATTGCCGATGAAGCTTTGTTTTGTGTGGCTAAAGGGACAGGCATCGCTCTTGAACATCTGGATGTTTATAAAAAGAGCATTATTGCGAAAAAATAAAAAGAAATAAACATTGTCCAACACTCGGTGTTGGACAATGTTGGACATTGCCACAAAATATTTACGGATGTTTCTTTATGGTATAATATTATTTATTATATGGAAAGAGAAAAGCATACCCACGGCTATTTAATTTTTGGCGATAAAGATGACGCGCTTATCTTAGTCAAAGAAAAAAGCGGCTCTATCTTAGGAGAAGCGATTGAAAGACTCGTTTCTAATTTAGATTTTTCTGAAGAGAATTACGATTTATTCGGCATAGATGAAGCGAGAAGACTTAAAGAGCGCGCTTTTCTAAGGCCGTTTTCCGGAGATAAAAAAGTTTTTATCATATCTTCCCGCACATTCACCGCGGAAGCGCAGAATGCTTTATTGAAACTTTTTGAAGAACCGTCGCTTGGCACATATTTTTTTATAATTACGCAAAATGCCAATAATATTCTTTCAACATTAAAATCGCGATTGACAAGCATCAATTTGAAGGAAAAAAAAATAGATTCCGATGCCGAAAAAGAAGCTTTGGATTTTTTTGCAAGCAATCCGGCCAAGAGACTTCTTATAGTGAATAAGATTATAGAAAATAAAGATAAGACTAGAATGGACAATTTTTTAAATAGTCTGGAAATTTCAGTTGTAAAAAAAATTGATAAAAATAAGCCGCAATTCATTAAAACAATTGAAGACCTCCAAAAAAGCAGAGAATATATGAGCGCTAAGGGCGCCTCGCTTAAACTTATCTTTGAATACCTTGCACTTTCACTGCCTATTATTTAAAATGAGAATATATTGCGAGAACAGAAAATAATGGCAAAAGAAAATTTGACATTATTGATTTTTTCGTTTATATTATTTATTAAATCATGGAAAATTTAACAAAATCACAGCTTATCCTGCTGGCCCTTCTTGTCAGTTTCGTCACCTCAATCGCTACCGGCATAGTGACAGTGACCTTAGTAAACCAGGCTCCGCCCCAAGTGACGCAGATGGTGGGCAAGGTTATAGAAAAAACTATAGAAAAAGTTAATCCGAGCAATTCAGACATAGCCTCGGTGATTGAAACTATAGTTGTGACGGAAGAAGAGCTCACGGTTAAAGCGGTGGATAAAATTATGCCGTCGGTGGTGAGCGTGGTTGTCGCAAAAGACGGTTCTAAAATATCAAGCGGCACCGGTTTCATTGTTTCGCCTCTCGGCATGGTGGCGACCAGCAAGCATGTGGTGGCTGCTAAAGACGCCGATTATTCAGTAATATTGAATAATGGGGATAAAATTCCAGCGGAAGTCTTGGCGCGAGACGATATGCAGGATATAGCCATATTGCAAATTAAACAAAACGCCGGCGAAAAAATGACCTTCAGCTATGTTTCTCTTGGAAATTCAGATAATATAAAAATAGGGCAGAAGGTTATAGCTATCGGTAATGCCTTGGGGGAGCTCCAAAATACCGTTTCAATCGGTATAATTTCAGGATTAGACAGAGAGATTATTGCTTCCGGCGCTGGCGGTGAAGAACATCTTTTTGAAGTTATTCAGACTGACGCCCCCATCAATTTCGGCAATTCCGGCGGACCGCTTTTAAATCTTAAGGGGGATATAATAGGGCTAAACGCCGCTAAAGCGAGCGGAGCTGAAAATATAGGCTTTGCTCTGCCCATCAATGCTGTTAAAAAAATAATTTCCGATATCAATGAATTCGGTGAGATAAAATACGCTTTTCTCGGGGCGAGATATCTAACTATTGATGCTGAAATAGCAAAAGAAAAAGGTTTAAATGCGGATTATGGTGTATTGCTTGTTTCAGATAAAGAGAATAATATAGATGCCGTATTAAAAGATTCGCCGGCGGATAAAGCCGGACTTAAAGACGGAGATATAATTCTTAAATTTAACGGCGAGAAAATCAATGGCAAAAAGACACTAAGTCTTTTTATTTCAAAAGCGAGATTTGGTGATAAAATAACCTTGAGGGTTAAAAGGGAAAATGAAGAATCGGATGTTCAAGTCACATTGGGAGAAAAGCCGAAAGAATTGTAAAATATAAAAGTTAATAAATAATAATATGCCTCCATTTTCAAATTTCACAATAAAAGCCCAAGAAGCTGTTCGTAAGGCTCATGAGCTCGCCATAGAGCGGGGACAAAACCAGATAGACGAACTTTATCTGCTGGCATCTTTGCTTTTGCAGGACGAGAGTCTGGTCATTTCCATTCTTGACAGATTGGAGGTGGATATTGTCCTGCTCACCGATTCCGTTATGGATAATCTGCAAGAGGGCGGTCAGGCTCAAATTATGCCTCAATCTTATCAGATGTATCTTTCCCCGTCATTGGGTAAAATTCTTGAAACTGCGCAAAAAACCGCCATGGAATTAAAAGATGATTTTATTTCAACGGAGCATTTATTCTTGGCGCTTATTGTCACGCCGTCAAAAGCGGCCAATATTCTGGCAAAATTCCGTTTGGATAAAAATTCAATAATGAATGTGCTGGATGAACTTAGAAATTCCAAAGTGGCAGATATTGAAACACCGAAAAAATTTCATTTTCTTGAAAAATACGCCCGCAATCTCACTAAACTTGCCAGAGAAGATAAACTGGACCCGGTAATAGGCCGAGACGAGGAGATTCGTCGTTTGATGCAGATACTTTCAAGAAGAACTAAAAACAACCCTATTCTTATAGGCGAAGCCGGTGTGGGTAAGACTGCCATTGCTGAAGGTCTTGCGCAAAAAATAACTAAAGGAAGCGTGCCTGAACTTATAAAAGACAAGGAATTAGTCTCACTTGATTTGGGTTCGCTTGTCGCGGGAACGAAATACAGAGGAGAATTTGAAGAACGATTAAAGGGGTTGATGCGCGAGGTGGAACAAGCGGAAGGAAAAGTGATCCTTTTCATAGATGAA
This sequence comes from uncultured Candidatus Saccharibacteria bacterium, assembly GCA_964363045.1. Taxonomy (GTDB): domain Bacteria; phylum Patescibacteriota; class Minisyncoccia. The sequence goes on along the minus strand of CAYIGM010000005.1, from coordinate 25,556 downwards.
ATTCACACAATTATCGGCGCCGGCGCGGCCGAAGGAGCGCTGGACGCTTCCAATTTGCTAAAACCGGCTCTGGCTCGCGGAAATTTAAGGACAATCGGCGCCACAACTTTAAAAGAATATCAAAAGCATATTGAAAAAGACCCGGCTTTATCAAGAAGGTTCCAGCCTGTCTTTGTGGACGAACCTTCAATTGATACGGCTATTTCAATATTGCGCGGACTTAAGGAAAAATATGAAATGCATCACGGTGTCAGAATAACTGACGCGGCGATTAAATCTTCAGTCATTCTTTCCAGCCGTTATATTACTGACAGATTTTTGCCGGATAAAGCCGTTGACCTTATAGACGAAGCCTCTTCCGCCTTAAGACTTGACCTTGAAAGCGAACCGGAAGAGCTTGAAATAGCAAATAGAGAATCAATGAAGCTTGAAGTTGAGAAAGAGGCTCTTAAAAAAGAGATTGAGAGAAACGGAGGGTCAAAAGGCCAAGCTAATCTTGCAGTCAAACAAGCGAAACAGAGAATCAAAAAAATCAATAAAGAGGTAAGCGATTTGAAAGAAAAAACATCCGAGCTTGAACTTAAATGGAAAAATGAAAAAAAAGCTATTTCTGAAATAAGCCAGCTCAAAAAAGAATTGGAAAAATTAAGAGTAGAGGCTGATAATGAGGAAAGGAAAGGCAATTTGGCAAAAGTGGCAGAATTAAGATACGGCTTGATCCCTGAAAGCGAGAAAAAAATGCAGACAGAAGAGGGACGGCTCAGAAAACTCCAAATATCGCGCAAGCTCTTGAAAGAAGACATTACTGAAGAAGATATCGCAAAAGTAGTTTCCAGATGGACCGGCATTCCTGTGGTAAAAATGCTTGAAGAAGAGCAGAAAAAACTCTCAAGAATAGAAGAAGAATTCAGAAAAAGAGTTATCGGGCAAGATGAAGCTATAACTAAAATCGCAAACGCGATAAAGCGTTCCAGGGCCGGTATCTCGGATATTAACCGTCCGATCGGGTCTTTTATGTTTCTGGGACCGACAGGTGTCGGTAAAACAGAACTTGCCAAAGCAGTGTCCGGTTTTATGTTCAATGATGAAAAAGCTATGGTGCGCGTTGATATGTCGGAATATATGGAGCGCCATGCGGTTTCAAAACTTATTGGTTCTCCTCCTGGGTATGTCGGACATGAAGAAGGCGGGCAATTGACCGAGATTGTGAGGCATCGGCCTTATTCAGTCGTTCTCTTTGACGAGATAGAGAAAGCTCATCCTGAAGTTTTTAATATAATGCTTCAGATTCTTGATGATGGCTTGCTCACGGACGCTAAAGGCCGGCATGTTAATTTCAAAAATACGATAATTATAATGACATCAAATATCGGCGGGGAATATGTAAGGCAGATGGAAAAACTCGGCTTTACATCAAGTGAAGAAACGGAAGAAGAGAAGGGAAGCGGACTCAAAGATAAAATCCGAAAAAGTCTTGAAGATAAATTCCGCCCGGAATTTCTCAATAGGCTTGATGAAATTATTATTTTTAATCCGTTATCAAGTGGCGATATAAAACAGATAGCGGGCAAGCAGATTGATATTGTGGCAAAGAGATTGAGAGAGAAAGAAATTATACTGAGCGTGACGGACGAAGCGCTTTCCATTCTGGCAAAAGAAGGTTATAATCCTCATTATGGCGCAAGGCCTTTAAAACGGTTGATTCAAAGCAAAATTTTAAATCCTGTAGCCGAATATATTGTTTCAGGGAAAGTGAGGAGCGGATGCAAAGTATCAGTTGATGTTAAAGACAATGAAATCGTCATAAATTTGCCAAACACGCTTTCTTCTAAAAAACACGGGAAAAAGAAAATAAAGGTTGAATAAATTTTGCCAATGTCGGATATATATGTAGATTGGGTAGGTGGCGGAGCGGTCAATCGCACCAGACTGTAAATCTGGCGGCTATATGCCTACGGGGGTTCGAATCCCTCCCTGCCCACAGTGAACGAAGTGAACAAAAGTAAGCAGTGAACAGGTTTGAAAAATTTAAAGATTTAATATATACTAAAATCCATTATGTCACAAAATCAATTAATAAAATTACAGTGTACCGAATGCAAAAGAGTCAATTATTGGAGCCGGAAGAATAAAAAACTTGTTGAAAGAAAGATTGAATTGAACAAATTTTGCAAATGGTGCAAAGCTCATAAAAAGCATAAAGAGATAAAGAAATAAGATAAGTCTCGCTTGGACATTCGTCCAAGTCGGGGGAGCTTAGTTAAATGGTATAATAATGGTCTCCAAAACCATTGTTGAGGGTTCGATTCCTTCAGCTCCCGTACTGGTTTTCGCCCACATCGCTTTCAAGCGATGTGGGCGTTTTTGTTATCCACAGTTTTGTTTTGGCTGGTGGAGAATTGTGGAGTATAGTGTATACAGGTGGATAATTGTGGAAAATTTAAATATTATGTTAATCGGCGAATATACACACACAATTGACCCAAAGAAGAGAATTTCTATCCCCTCTAAATTCCGCAAGGAGTTGGGTAAGAAAGCGGTAGTCACAAGAGGCCTTGATAACTGTCTCTTTGTTTACACTTTGGCCGAGTGGGCGAAAGTAGCAAAGAAACTTTCCGAACTTCCTTTAGGTCAATCACAGGCGAGGAATTTCGCCAGGATAATGCTTTCAGGAGCGGTTGACGCCGACCTTGATTCTTTGGGAAGAGTACTGGTGCCGGATTACTTGAAAGAATATGCCGATTTGACGAATAAAGTGGTGATTACCGGAGTTTATAATAGATTGGAAATCTGGAACGAAAAATATTGGAACGAATATAAAGGAAAGATTGAGAAGCAGACAGACATATTGGCAGAGAAGCTCGGCGAGCTTGGAATTTTATGATAAAGCACATACCTGTTCTTTTAAACGAAGCAATAGAGAGTTTGGATATTAAACAAGGAGAAACGGTGATAGATGCGACTATTGGCGCGGGAGGTCACGCAAAATTTATCGGCGCGAATATTGGCAAGGAGGGGAGATTGATAGGATTGGACCAAGATGAAATGGCGCTTAAAATTGCAAAAGATAATTTGGAAAATGCGAAATGCAAAGTTTTTTTAATAAACGGGAATTTCAGAAATATTGATTCTTTGACGGCCGATAAGGGGATAGAAAAAGCGGATAAGATACTTTTTGACCTGGGAGTAAGTTCTATGCAGTTTGGTCCGACCGGCAGAGGATTCTCTTTCTTATATGATGAACCGCTTCTGATGACTCTAAAGAGCGACTTAAGCGAAGATGATTTGACGGCTTATGAAATAGTGAACAGTTACCAAGAGAAAGAGATAGCCGATATTATCTACAAATACGGAGAAGACAGGGGCTCAAGGCGGATTGCTAAAGAGATAGTCAAAGCAAGGAAAATCAAGCCCATTGCCACGAGCGGTGAACTTGCCGATATCATAAAGAGAGCTTTTCCGGTAAAGCATTTCAAGATTAATCCAGCTACGAGGACCTTCCAAGCTTTAAGAATAGCGGTCAATGATGAGCTCTCCGCGCTTGACGAAGGATTGAAAAAGAGCTGGGAGATTTTAAATAAAGGGGGGAGGATATCTGTTATCTCATTTCATTCATTAGAAGATAGGATAGTAAAAAATTTTTTTAGAAATTTATCCAAAGAAAAGAAAGGTTTATTGATAAATAAGAAACCGATAAGCGCAACAAGAGAAGAAATAAAATTAAATCCAAAATCAAGAAGCGCCAAATTAAGGACCATTGAAAAAATATAAATAATATATGACAAAGTTAATAACAAATATTTCAAAAATAAATAAATTCCAGAAAATAATTTTATGGAGTTTTATTTCTTTGATAATACTCTGTGGCGCATTTTACATCTATTTTATGACAGTTGTAATCATCAAAACATCGGCAATGAACAGAGACCTGATTGAATTAAAGATTGTTGAAAACGATTACCAGCAGGTTGAAGAAGTCTATATGGATAAAATTTCCAAATTGACACTGGATAGCGCATTGTCTCTCGGATTTGAAGAAAAATTTGACAGAAAATTTGTTTCTCGAGGCGGTGTTTTTGCCAAGCGTTAAATATATGCAGTATGAGAGAGCCTTCTATTCTCCGCTTGCGTATCATAGGGATTATGATATTTCTCTTTGCCGGATTGATAATAGGAAAGCTATTTTTTATTCAGATAGTTTCAGCTGAAAAATACAGAGAAGCCGCCAATAACCAATACACATCAATCAGCGGAGGCGAGTTTGACAGAGGAACGATTTTTTTCAAAGAGAAAAATAATACTATCGTATCCGCCGCTTCAGTCAAAAACGGTTTTTTGCTGTCTATAAATCCGTCTTTGCTCTCGGGCCTTTCCGCATCCGAAAAGCAAGAAATTTATGATAAACTTTCAAATGTTGTTGAAATAAATAAAGAAGATTTTTTTAAAAAAGCGGCCAAAGAGAATGACCCCTTTGAAGATATTGCCCATAAACTTACGCCGGAGCAGGCGAAAACAATAAAAGCTTACGCTCTTATCGGCGTAAGCGTCAGCCAAGAAGCCTGGCGTGTCTATCCGGCTGGCAATTTAAGCTCGCATATTTTAGGGTTCGTGGGTTATCTTGGCGACAAACTGGTCGGCCGTTACGGAATTGAGGAATTTTATGAAAATATTTTAAACAGAAACAACGAAGGTGATTTACTGATAAATTCTTTCGCTGAAATACTTCTTGATACCGGCAAAGGATTTTTTGGGAAAAATAAAGAAGCCGCTAAAAAACAAGGCGATGTTGTCCTGACAATTGACCCGACAACTCAGCTTTTTCTGGAAGAGACTTTAGACAAAACGATAAAGAAGTGGGACGGTTCTCTTATCGGCGGTATAATAATAGAACCTAAGACGGGAAAGGTGCTGGCCATGGCGGCTAAACCGGATTTTAATCCTAATCGTTACGGAGATGAATCTAATTTATCGCTGTTTATAAATCCTAATATTGAAAGTGTGTTTGAGTTCGGTTCCATTATGAAGCCCTTGACTGTCGCCGCCGCTCTTAATGACAAAGTGATAACTCCGGAAACTACTTACGATGACAAGGGCTATGTTATATTAAATGGAGCCAGGATTGAAAATTATGACGGAAAAGTGAGAGGGGTGGTTGATATGCAGGAAGTTCTTAATCATTCTCTCAATACCGGCGCGATTTTTGCCATGCAACAGCTTGGAAAAGATAAATTTTATGATTATTTAATTAAATACGGTTTGGCTGATTATACGGGCATAGATCTTCCGGGTGAAGCCAAAGGGCTTATTTCTAATTTGGACAACGGGCGCGAAGTGGAATACGCTACCGCTTCTTTCGGACAAGGAATCGCTATAACGCCGATTGAGATGACTAGGGCTCTTTCTGCTTTAGCCAACGGCGGGAATATAATGAAACCTTATGTGGCGCAAGATATTATAACAACGGACAGAAACGACGAAATAACCAAACCTAAAATACAAAACCAAGCGATTACCAAAGAAACATCGGAAAAAATAACCAAAATGCTGGTAAATACCGTAGACAACGCGCTTCTCAACGGCCAAGTAAAGATGGAACATTACAATATTGCCGCAAAGACCGGAACGGCTCAATTACCCAAGACAGACGGAAAAGGTTATGAAGATAATAAATACCTGCATTCTTTCTTCGGTTATGGGCCGGCCAATGATGCAAAATTTCTTATCTTCCTGTATATTAAAGACCCTGTCGGCGCAAGATACGCGTCTGAAACATTGACTTATCCTTTTATGGATTTAATGAAATTTCTGCTAAACTATTATGAAGTCCCGCCCGATAGATAAGCTAAAAAAATATGATAAAACAGATAACAAAAAAAATAATAATAACGATATTAAAGCTGGAAGCCGGGCTTATTCTTTGGAAATACAAACCGAAAATTATCGCCATCACCGGCACTGTCGGAAAAACTTCGGCTAAAGATGCGATAAACACCATACTTTCTCAGGAATTTTATGTCAGGAAAAGCGAAAAGAGCTACAATAGCGAATTCGGGGTGCCTTTGACTGTCATCGGCGCAAAAAGCGCTTTTAATAATTTATTTAAATGGCTTTTAATTTTTGCCAAAGGAGCGAAGCTTCTGATAGTAAAGCACGATTATCCGCAAATACTGATTCTTGAAGCCGGAGTTGATAGGCCGAACGATATGTCTTTCCTGACTTCGTGGCTTAAGCCTGATATGGCCGTCATCACCGGCTTTGGCAATGTGCCGGTGCATATAGAATTTTTTAAAAATGTTGATGAGTTGGCTAAAGAGAAATTAAAATTAATCAATAATTTTACCGCAGAAAATTACGCAATATTAAATGGTGATGACCTTAAATTACGCGAAATGAAAAACAAGACTGCGGCTAATATTATCACCTATGGTTTTAATGAAGATAATGATTTGGTCGCTTCCAATTACCACATATTGTATAAAGACGATAAAGAACAAGGGGTTCCGGAAGGGATTACTTTCAAAATAGATTATAAGGGCAATATTATCCCTATCCGTCTTTATAATATTTTCGGGAAACAGGCTGTTTATTCCGCGCTCGCGGCTTTAGCTGTCGGAATCGCGCATCATTTTAATATTATAGAAATGTCAAAATCGCTTTTGCGTTATCGTCCGCCGGTGGCCCGGCTCAATCTGATAGAAGGGATAAGGGGAAGTTCTGTCCTTGATGACAGTTACAACGCTTCACCGCTTGCTTTAAATATGGCGCTGGATACTTTAAATGAGATAAAGATAAACGGGAAAAAAATTGCCGTGTTGGGAGAAATGCTTGAGCTTGGCAGGCATTCATCGGATGAACACAGGAAGGCGGGAGAAAAAGCGGCGAAGATTGCCGATATTATAGCGACAATAGGCATCAGGGCTAAATTTATAGGCGAAGGCGCGATAGAAGCGGGATTCAAAGAAAAAAATATTTATAAATTTGACGAATCGCGCGAAGCCGGCAAATTTTTAGCCACCATCATAAAAGAAGGGGATTTAATTCTGGTGAAAGGTTCGCAATCCGTAAGGACAGAAAAGGTTGTGGAGGAAATAATGGCGCATCCGGAAAATAAGGATTTCTTGCTTGCCAGACAAGAGAAGGAGTGGTTAAATAAATGAAATAATTGAAAGATTATTTAAATAAAACATTTGGCCCTATCGTCTATCGGCTAGGACACAGCCTTCTCAAGGCTGGAAGCGGAGTTCGATTCTCCGTAGGGTCAAAGATTCGAGCAACAACGAGAAGCCTGCGCGATTATAATAATTTGACTGATATATGAAAATTTGATAATATCTCAATGGATTAAATCGTTTTTTAAAACAATAAAATAAAAGGAGACTGATGACATGAAGGAAAATCTCAAGATTACGGAAAATCTCAACGAAACTAAAACTTTTTTTAATCCACACCCAGGCTCTATCAACGCCATCATT
>CAYIGM010000005.1:0-17984 GCA_964363045.1 uncultured Candidatus Saccharibacteria bacterium | reverse complement strand
ATTTTGCCTAAAAACACTTAAATAAGGTATAATGCTTATATTGATTTTATGAATATCATATTTTTAATATTATTTTTCATAATAGGCGGCGTGATTATAGGCGGATTAGTCGCCTGGCTTTTAACTCGCGTAAAGACGGGTGGCGTTGGAGACGATCGCGGGATGCTGATGATGCAGGAACAGCTTAAAGAGATAAGAAGTACCCTTGACGCGAAATTGAGCGAATCAACCAAAAACACTTCGGAAGCGATACATCGCCAATTCGGTGAATCTGCCAAAATAATCCGCGATGTGACAGAGCGTCTCACGAAGTTAGATGAGACGAATAAACAAGTCGTGAATTTCGCCGACCAGCTGAAAAATTTACAGGATATATTAAAGAATCCTAAGCAACGCGGGGTTCTCGGCGAGTATTATTTGGAAACCCTTTTGAAAAATGTGCTTCCACCCGGAAACTATCAAATGCAATATCCTTTTAAAAACGGTGAGATAGTGGACGCCGTGGTCTTCGTAAAAGATAAGATTATCCCGATTGATTCTAAATTTTCTCTTGAGAATTATAATCGTTTAACTGAAGCGCGAGACCCATTGGAAAAAGAGCGTCTGGAGAAAGTCTTTATGAACGACCTAAAGATGCGTATTCAAGAGACGGGGAAATATATTCGTCCGGAAGAGGGGACAATGGAATTCGCTTTTATGTTTATACCGCATGAGGCGATATATTACGATTTATTGGTAAACAAAATCGGCATGGTGACAGATGATACGGAAAATTTGATTCAGCGCGCGGCCAGCAAATATAAAGTGATTATTGTTTCTCCAACTTCTTTTCTGGCTTATCTCCAGACAGTGCTTCAAGGGCTTAAGGCGATGCAGATTGAGGAAACGGCGAAAGATATTATTAAACGCGTCGGCGAACTTACCCAGCATCTTTCCAAATATGACCAGTATATGACCAAGCTTGGTAATTCATTATCTACTAGCGTAAATGCCTACAACACAGCCAGCAAGGAGCTAAAGAAGGTGGACAAAGATATTTTTCGCATCACTGGCGAAACGGTAGGGGTAGAAAATCTAACACTGGATAAACCGGAAATAGAAGAATAAAAAAAACCGACGTCGGACGTCGGTTTTAAACAATTTGGCTTGCATTTTTCGGGTAAATTATATAAGATATAAGCTAATATGAAATTCGCCGTAATAAAAACAGGAGGGAAACAATACCTGGTGGAACCGGGTAAAATTTTAACTGTGGAAAAATTACCTGAAGCTGAAAAAGGGAAGAAAGTAATCTTTGACAAAGTATTGCTTATCAGTGATGAGAAAAAAGGGGTCACCATCGGCGCGCCATTTATAGAAAAAGCGTATGTAGAAGCGACGCATGAAGGGGATGGCCGAGCCGAGAAAGTGATAATCATAAGATATAAATCAAAAACCCGCCAGATGAAGAAGAAGGGACATAGGCAACATTTTTCTAAAGTTAAAATAGGAGAGATTAAATAACATTCACTTGAACACTCAGTGCCCAAGTGAATTGTTTATCCTCTGTTTCTTAAAGCGCTTGAAATCGTGCTTGAATCGGAGTATTCCAGCTCTGTGCCGGTTGAAAGCCCTCTGCCCAGAACGGTTATTTTAAAATTAAATTTTAAAGCGAGCGGTTCAAGAATCTTCTTAATATATTGAACGGTATTTTCACCCTCAAGAGTGGCGCTGGTTGCCAGTATCACTTCGCGTAAAACAAATTCTCTGGCAAGTTTAGCTCTCTTTTGCACAAGATTAAATAATTCTTTAGCTCGTATCTTGGAAGCGGGCTCCATCTCCGCAAGAGGAATTATTCCTCCAAGTATGAAATAAAGTCCGTTATAGACACGCGATTTTTCTATGTTTTCAAAATCAACATCTTTTTCAACCACCAAAAGCAGACCTTGCTCTCTTGCTCCATCAAAACATATACTGCATATATTACCGGTGTCCTTAGCTTCAAAAAAACGAAAACACTCCGGACAACGTTTTATTTTTTTCTTCAATTCCATAATAGTTTCAACCAAATCCCGAACAAATACTTCGTCTCTGGACGACAAAAAATAAGCAAACCTTCTTGCTTGCTTAGGTCCTATCCCCGGAAATTTCAAAAAATATTCCGCCACTTTTTCTAATATATTTTGAGGCATTGTTTTTATATATTGCCGAAATCCCCTTTCTCTATGGTTGAGAAACTTACTTTTTGTTCGTTGAAATAAAGCTCCACTTTTCCCGTCGGTCCGTTCCTGTGTTTCTCAATCATAATTTGAGCTATATTCTTTTTATCAGTTTCTCTATATTTATCCTCGCGGTAAATAAACATCACCACATCGGCATCCTGTTCAATTGAACCTGAATCGCGCAAATCAGAAAGACGGGGAATGCCGCCTCTTTGTTCAACTGACCTGGAAAGCTGAGAAAGGGCGAGCACCGGCACATCAAGTTCACGGGCAAGTTGTTTAAGAGAACGGGAAATTTCAGTAATCTGCTGAACCATTGAATCAGTTTGCTTGCGGGGAGCCATAAGTTGAAGATAATCCACCACGATAAGACCCAAGCCATGTTGGCTCTGAATTCTTCTTGCCGCGGAACGCATCTTTATAATGTTGTTTGAAGCATCGTCATCTATGTAAATCGGAGCCTTGGAGAGTCTGTCCATCGCGTCTCTTATTCTTAAAAATTCATCTTCGCTGGTAATCTTGCCCGTTCTTAGCTTCCAAGAATCCACGTGCGCTTCTGCCGCCAGGAATCGGTCAGCCAATTGAGCAACACTCATCTCAAGAGAGAAGATAGCAACGGGAATATTGTGGTTTATCGCCACGCCTCGAGCCATATCAAGCGCGAGGGAAGTCTTGCCGTGAGAGGGACGAGCGGCAAGAATAACAAGGTCGGACTTTTGCAGGCCGGCCAAAAGATTATCAAGGTCGCGGAATCCTGTCGGCACTCCGCGAATCTCATCTTTTGATTTATGAAGCTTGTCAATTCTCTCCCAAGCTTCATCCAAAGCATCTTTTATAGAAATGAAATTTTTATTATTTGAAGAATTTGATATGTCAAAAATCTTTTTTTCCGCTTGGTCAAGCAATATATCAATATCTTCACTTTCATCATACCCCAAGCCGGAAATATGATGAGAGGCGCCAATAAGGTCTCTCAATATCCTTTTTCTATGCACTATTTCAGCGTAATATTTAGCATTGGAAGCGGTAGGCACGGAATTAACAAGCTCCGTAAGATAACTATTGCCTCCTATTTCATCAAGAATTTTTCTCTCTTTAAGCCGATTAGACACGAATAGGAAATCTATCGGGTCATGATTCTCAAGGAGCTCAAGCATCACCTGATAAACCATTTTATTCTTTTCGTGGTAAAAATCATCTCCAGTCAGAAAGTCAGCGACATCATGTATAATATCGCTATCAAGCATTATAGAACCGAGCACTGATTTTTCCGCCTCCAAACTTTGAGGTGGTATTCTTACTGTATTTGATTGAGCATTAGCTTCAGACATTATGATAGAATTTTAACATAAATAAAATAAATCAAACTATTGACAATAATTGGCTAATGTCATATTTTAATATATGGATAAATTTGTAAATCGTGTTGTTCATTTAATAAAAAAAGGGGGGTAAAAAATGAAGAAGCCTATTGTTTTAGTCATTGAGGACAACTCCTTGATGATAGAAATATTTAAACTCACAATGCCTTTTGTAGAAATAATATCCGCTCAGACAAAGGAAGAGGGGAGAAAAATACTAGAAAAACATCTTGACGACGCTTTTCTGGTGGCGCTAGACGCCTGTGTTCCCGGGCGCGAGGCAAATACCCAAGACTTGCTGAAAGAGATTTTAAAAAAGAATTTCAAAGGGCATATTGTGTCTATTTCAGGCGACCCAATCTACAGGGAAGAATACTTGGAGCTCGGATGCACTCATGCTTGCAATAAGCAAAACTTGCAAGCGTTCATCAGGGGACTACTGAACCTTCCTCTCGTTTTAATATAACACAGAAAGTACTCGTCAAGCCGTTTAGGTATGTTTTAACACCTAAACGGCTTTTTTATTTTATATTTTCCTAATTTTTTGTCCTTCTGAAGTATCTTCCATAGAATAGCCAAACTCGTTTATCTTATCACGAAGCTCATCGGCTTTCTGCCAATCTTTATCTTTACGCGCTTTTTCTCTGGCCACAACAAGGGCCGTCACTTGTTCCGGTATTTTTTCTTTTTCCGTTTTGATAAGCTTAAGCCCCAGCACCTCATCAAAATCGTCTATCAATTTCAAAACTTTTGTCGCGTCTTTTTTTGAAAATGGATATTCATCTATGAGTTTATTTATATCTGTGACAAGATTGAAGAGTACGGCCAGCGCCTCGGGAGAATTCAGGTCATCATTTATCGCTTTTTGAAATTCTTTTTTAGCTTTGGACAATATAGCTTTCACCCTTAAAGAAGATTCTCCTTCTTTGGATATTTCGCTTAATCTTTCCGTAAATTCATAAAGACGCGTCAGGCCGCTTCTAGCTTGAGTAAGCGATTCCCAAACAAACCTCATCGGCTTATGATAATGAGTCTGCAGAAGCAAGAGACGGAATTCAAGGGGAGAGAAGCCCTGTTCCGTTATATCTTTAAGAGTTATAAAACTTCCGGCCGATTTAGACATTTTGGCATCGCCAAATTTAAGGAAAGCGCCATGTAGCCAATATTTAACAAACGGCTTGCCGGTGGCGGCTTCAGATTGAGCTATTTCATTCGTATGATGAACTCTTATGTGGTCTTCCGCGCCACAGTGAATATCAAAACTTTCCCCGAGGTATTTCATAGACATTGCCGAGCACTCTATGTGCCAGCCCGGAAAACCTCTGCCCCAAGGGCTTTCCCAACCTAATTCTTTATTGAATTTCCATAAAGCAAAATCCCTTAAATGTTTTTTTTCCGGATTAATGCCTATTCGCGCAAACTTTTCATTCGTACCCGCTGGCGAACCTTCGTCTTTTATAAGTCCGGCCAACTTGCCATAATCTTTCAATTTTGAAATATCAAAATAAACGCCGTCGCTTGTGATATACACGAACCCTTTTTCTTCCAATTTTTTTATCAGGTTCACTTGTTCCGCTATATGGCCTGAAGCAAAACAATAAATATCCGGTGAAATAATGTTAAGATTCTTTATATCTTCTTTAAATTTAACCGCGTAAAAATTGCCAATCTCTTTCATCGCCTCAAGGGTGAAAGGTTTCCCCTCGCGCCGAAGCGCCTTAGTCATTTTGTCTTCGCCTTCATCCGCATCAGAAACCAGATGCCCAACATCGGTGAAATTCATAACATGATTAACTTTATAACCGTTATATATTAAAACTCGCTTAAGCAAATCCTCAAAAATATAAGTCCTCAAATTGCCGATATGGGCATAATCATAAACAGTGGGACCGCAAGTATAAAGCCCCGCTTGTTTATCAATAAGCGGCTTGAAGACTTCTTTTTTTCGCGAAAGAGTATTATAAAGTTTCAACATTTTTAAATAATCACATCCAGCCTTTCTTTTTAAAGAAGACGAACATAAATGCAATGGCAATGCCCATTATCCCCACCACCATCCAAAAATCGCCTTTCATGCCCACTAGTGGCAAATAAACGGTATTCATTCCAAAAATAGACGCCAAAAGAAAAAGGGGGGAAGTGATAAAAGCCATAATAGTGAGGAATTTCATTATCTCATTGATTTTTGTAGAAAGAAGGGAGTCGTTCGCCTCGCGAAAGTCAATCAATGTTTCTTTATGTATTTCAAGCTGGTTGGCCACTTTAAAATATTCGCCAATCATATCAGCCAAATGATAAGCGAAATCCTCACCGAAAAATTTAATTCCGGCAATTTCAAAAGAAGAGAGAATTTCTTTGTGCGGTCTTATGGCTTGGCGGAAATTCAGAAGGTCGCGATTCACAAAAGAAATCTTCTCCACCATCTGTTTTTCATTTCCGCTAAATATATTATCTTCAATAAAATCTATTTTTTCTTTTATATGGTCAAGTTCCCTAAGGGAAAAATCATAAAGCTGGCGCAGGATATAAAAAACAAGAAAACCGGCATGTTCGCCGATATTACTTCTGTCTAAAATGGAATTGACTTCAAACATTTTTGAAAATTCATGCAATGGGTCTATCGTTTCATAATGAGAGGTAATGAGAAAATTCTTTCCTATTATAAAATCCACTTCGCGCCCATTCGAACCCTGCGTCTTGTGGCTATACACGGGGAAGTGGAGTATGAGATAGATAAGATTGGAATAAACATCCACTTTAGGACGAAGCGTCGGCCTCATAAGCTCATCAGTGACCAGCGGAGGAATTGAATAGTCTTTCATCACTTTTTCAATATCACTCTTCGTCGGGGATTCCAAGTTTACCCAAGTCAATTTCTTATGTTTATAAGTTGTCATCATAATGAAATTATTATACCGCAAATAATAAAATTACTTAAATAGCTTATGTGGAGATTGCTCGAAAAAAGTGGGACTTTTTAATCAAACCGCGAAAAGTTGCAATTTGGGGGTAAAAATTTGACAGATTTTAGGGTGTGTGTATAATAGTTAGCAATATCCAAACGATTGAGTTTTTGAAGCAAGCGAGGCGGTAAAAAATAATTAATAGACTTAATTAGTGATCCCTTATAATTTTAGCTAATTAAATAAAAAATCTGCAAAAATCCCCTGAAGAAAAAGGCAGAAGGGCGATTTTTGCGTTTTTTTTGTTATTTTATGAATAATAAGAAAATATCGCATATCAGAGATAAAAAATTTTTTTCTCGATATAAAAAACCGCTTATTGAAATGCCTAATCTTGTGGAGATTCAGCTATCTTCATATGAATGGTTTTTAAAAGACGGCGTAAAAGAACTTTTTAAAGAATTCTCTCCGATAAACGATTATTCCGAAAAGGAATTCACTATTGAATTTGTCGGTTTTTCCATTGAAAAACCCAAATTCAACGAATACGAATCAAAAATTAAAAATTTGACTTACGGCGCCCCTCTTAAGGTCAATATAAAACTTACCAATAAATTTTTAAAAGAAACCAGGGAACAGGAAATCTTTTTCTCCGACTTGCCGCTTATGACAGACCACGGCACTTTTATAATAAACGGCGTTGAAAGAGTAATAGTGCCTCAACTCGCGCGTTCTTTCGGGGCTTATTTTACTTCTAATATTTTCAGAGGGCATAAATACTTTGGAGCAAAAATTATTCCTAACCGCGGAGCGTGGATAGAAATAGAAACCGAGCCGGACGGCGCAATCTACGCAAGACTAGACCGCAAAAGGAAAATCCCGATAACTTCATTGCTTCGGGTTTTAAGAGCCGTTGAAAATAAAAATCCAAAACAAAGCATTGAATCCTATTTTGATAAAATTGATACGGGAAAAATTTCTTACATAAAGAATACGCTGGAGAAAGATTTGATAAAAACTGACGAAGATGCCTTTATGGAAGTTTTCAAACGATTGCGACCGGAAGAGCCGACAACGCCGGAAAATGCCAAAAGTTTTATAGGGGACATATTCAGTCCGGCGCGTTATGACTTGTCGCTGGTCGGACGTTATAAGCTCAATTACAGACTTGATTTGCCCACTAATAATATAAAAGGGGAATCAATGGTGATTTCATTCAATGACATAGTGGCGATTGTCTCAAAGGTAATTGAAATGAATAATGACCCGAAAGCCACGAGCGACGATATAGACCATTTGGGCAACCGAAGAATACGCGCTGTCGGAGAAATGCTTCAGCAGAGACTGCGTGTCGGCATGGCCAGGCTTAAGAAAAATATTCAGGACCGTATGTCCACTCTTGATAAAGAAGTTCTTATGTCCAATCAAATAGTCAATCCAAGGCCTTTCTCCGCTGTGATGAAAGAATTTTTTGCCACAAACCAGCTTTCCCAATTTATGGGACAACAAAATATTCTATCTGAAGTGGAGCATTTAAGAAGACTATCGGCTTTAGGTCCGGGCGGGCTCACAAGGGAACGGGCAGGACTTGATGTTCGCGATGTTCATACATCGCATTATGGACGAATTTGTCCGATTCAAACTCCGGAAGGTCCGAATATCGGTCTTGTCGTTAATCTTTCAAGCTTTGCCAAACTGAATGAATACGGAATTATAGAAACTCCTTACCGAAAAGTGGAAAAAGGGGAGATTACTTCCGAAATTGTCTATTTAAACGCGCACGATGAATCTAAATACAATATCGCCAACGCTATGCTTCGTTTTGACACTAAGACAATGCGGATACTTGATGACCAAGTAGAAGCGAGGTGCCGCACCAATCCGGGATATATTTCAAAGAACGAAGTGGATTTTGTGGAAGTTTCTCCCAATCAAGCCTTCAGTATCGCAACTTCGCTCATCCCTTTTCTTGAGCATGATGACGCGACCAGAGCTCTCATGGGTTCAAATATGATGAGGCAGGCAACCCCTTGCATCTCCACTCAAGCACCCTTAGTGGCTACGGGCATTGAAGAAAGAGTTGCTCGCGATTCGGGAAGGCTTGTCATCGCAAAAGACGACGGGGAAGTGAGCTTTGTTGACGCCAGCGAAATCAGAATTAAAGAGAAAAAAACAGACAAGGAAAGAGTATACAAACTTACGAATTTTTTAAGAACAAACGACTTTACCGCTTTCCATCATAAACCGATTGTCAATATGGGAGATAAAATAAAAACCGGACAAATCATTGCCGACAATTCTTCAAGCAAAGACGGTCAATTGGCGTTAGGCCAGAATATTCTTGTCGCTTTTCTCTCCTGGGGCGGGGCAAATTACGAAGACGCCATCATCATTTCTGAAAAATTGGTAAGGGACAATATCTTTTCCACCATCCATCTGGAGGAATTCTCGGTCAATGTAAGAGATACCAAGCTCGGTCCCGAACAGACGACTTTTGACATACCGAATGTGGGTGAAGATAAGCTTAAAGACCTTGACGAAGACGGCATTGTCCGAATTGGAGCTGAAGTAAGAGCCGGGGATATTTTAGTCGGGAAAATCACACCTAAAGGGGAGACGGAACTTACTCCTGAAGAGAGGCTCCTACGCTCAATCTTCGGAGAAAAAGCGCGTGATGTGAAAGATACTTCGCTTCGACTGGAACACGGGAAACGTGGTCGGGTGGTCAGTGTGAGAATCTTCTCCCGCGACAAAGGAGACAAACTTGAATCCGGAATAATAAAACAGATTAAAATTGAAGTCGCTCAAATAAGAAAAGTTTTAGTCGGCGATAAGCTTTCGGGAAGGCACGGAAATAAAGGCGTTATTTCAAAAGTTTTGCCGGAAGAAGAGATGCCTTACCTGGCGGACGGAACTCCGGTTGATGTGATATTAAGCCCGCTCGGCATCGCGAGCCGTATGAACTTCGGACAAATACTTGAAACTCATTTAGGGTGGGCGGCTGGCACAACCGGATTTCAGGCAATTACAACTCCGTTTGACGGCGTGACAGAAGAAGAGATAAAAGACGAGCTCACGAAAGCCGGACTGCCGGCCTCGGGCAAAACTAAACTCTTTGACGGAAGGACGGGTGAATCTTTTGCGGGCGATATTACTGTCGGTTATATGTATATAATGAAACTGCACCATATGGTTGAAGATAAAATCCATATGCGGTCAGTCGGTCCTTATTCTCTCATCACTCAACAACCGCTCGGCGGAAAAGCGCAAGGAGGAGGTCAAAGATTCGGAGAGATGGAAGTCTGGGCGCTGGAAGGATACGGAGTGGCCAATATTCTACAGGAAATGCTCACCATAAAATCAGACGACATTGTCGGCAGGTCGGCGGCTTATGACGCCATAGTAAAAGGCGAACAATTTAAAGAACCGAATCTGCCGGCTTCATTTCATGTGCTGATAAATGAACTGAAGGGCTTATCGCTTGATGTGGAATTAAAAAATAAACCTAATAACGATAAATAAATTTTATGGAAATAAAAGTCACGGATTTTGATTCAATAATAATAAAACTCGCCTCACCGGAGAAAATTCTTTCCTGGTCGCGCGGCGAAGTGACAAAGCCTGAAACTATAAATTATCGGACCCAGCGCTCGGAACGCAATGGGCTTTTTGACGAGCGAATATTCGGGCCGGAAAAAGACTACGAATGTTATTGCGGAAAATATCGGCGCATCCGCTACAAAGGGATTATTTGCGAAAAATGCGGAGTGGAAGTGACTCGTTCCATAGTCAGAAGAGAAAGGATGGGGCACATAAAACTTGCAGTGCCAATCTCCCATATATGGTTTGTGCGAAATGTCCCTTCAAGATTAGGGCTTCTCCTTGACCTTTCTATCGCCGACATGGAAAGGGTAATCTATTTTGCCGGTTATATAATCATAAAAGTAAATGAAGAAGCCAAGGCCAAACTAAGAAGCGATTTAGAAAAAGAATACAAAATAAAAGTCAAAGAAAAAGCGAAAGGGGAAGAAAAAGAAAAGCTCAAAGACGCCTTAACTGTCGCTAGAAACGAAATTGACTCCATAAAGCAAAACAAAGTCTTAAACGAAATTGAATATCATAATTTAAGTCTTAAATACGGAGAACTTTTAGAAGTGGAGACCGGCGCGGAAGGACTTTATAATATATGCCGAAACATAGACCTTAAAGCGCTTCATGAAGAAATAGAAAAGAAAATTGAAACAATTTCAGCGTCTGAAAAAGGGAAGAGCAAAAAACGATTGAAACTGATTCGTTCAATGGAGCAATCAGGCGTCCGGCCGGAATGGATGTTTTTAACCGTAATACCGGTTATTCCGCCGGCCATGCGCCCAATGGTCGCCCTGGACGGAGGAAGACACGCCACCTCTGATGTGAATGACCTTTACAGAAGAGTTATCAATAGAAACAATCGTCTAAAAAAACTTATAGATTTAAGAGCCCCTGATGTAATATGCCGAAATGAAAAAAGAATTTTACAGGAAGCGGTAGACGCTTTAATAGACAATTCGGCAAGGCAATCGCAAAAAACAGCCGTATCCCAAGCGCAAAGACGGCCGCTTAAATCTTTAGCCGACATGCTGAAGGGCAAACAGGGCCGATTTAGGCAGAATCTCCTTGGAAAACGAGTTGATTATTCCGGACGAAGCGTAATTGTCGTCGGTCCGGAACTTAATCTTCATCAATGCGGACTGCCGAAGCATATGGCCTTGGAACTTTTCCGTCCGTTTGTAATATCAAAATTAATCTCCAGGGAGATGGCTTTTAACATAAGAGGAGCCAATAAACTCATAGACGAGAAGACGCCGGAAGTCTGGGCGATTCTTGAAGATATAATCAAAGATAAATATGTCCTCTTAAACCGAGCGCCCACCCTTCACCGCCTTGGAATCCAAGCCTTCCAGCCGATACTTATAGAGGGGAATGCCATTCAAGTTCACCCTTTAGTCTGCTCCGCTTTTAACGCGGACTTTGACGGAGACCAGATGGCCGTCCATGTGCCTCTCTCAGATAAAGCTCAAAAAGAAGCTAAGGAAATAATGCTCTCCTCCAGAAACCTTCTAAATCCGGGCGATGGCAAACCTGTTGTTCAGCCGACTCAAGACATAGTATTGGGCTGTTTTTGGATGACGCAAATTATTGACGGAAAAAAAGGCGAAGGAAAAATATTTTCAAGTCCGAACGATGCCATAACGGCATTTGACTTCGGTTATGTTGACTTAAGGGCAAAAATCAAACTCCTGGGAACAAATAGCCCCAAATACAAAACCTTTGACGGACAGTTATTTGAAACTTCTATCGGTCGTCTTCTTTTCAACAGCGTTCTCCCCACAGACTTTCCTTTTATAAATGATGAGATGACCAAAAAGAAGCTTTCTGCGATTGTTGACGAACTGATACTTAAATACGGCTCCGACAATACTCCAAAAATTCTGGATAAAATAAAAAATTTCGGATACAAATACGCGACTATTTCAGGAATAAGCTGGGGTTATGAAGACCTGGTTATTCCCAAAAATAAAAATGAGTTGGTTAAGACAGCCCGAGAAAAAGTCGCTTTAATTGAAGAACAATATAAAGACGGGCTTCTTACCGATAACGAACGATATCAAAAAATCATTGAAACCTGGGAAGGGGTGAGAAACAAGCTTGATAAGCTCGTACCGGAAGGATTGGATAAATTGGGGCCTGTCCACATTATGGTGACTTCAAACGCCAGAGGAACCTGGGCGCAAATTGCCCAGATGATAGGTATGAAAGGGCAAGTGGTTAACCCGGCCGGCAGAATTATAGACTTTCCGGTTTTATCAAGCTACAAAGAGGGGCTTACTGTGCTTGAATATTTCATCTCCACTCACGGCGCCAGAAAAGGTCTGGCTGATACCGCTTTAAAAACGGCCAAAGCCGGCTACCTCACAAGAAGACTGGTTGATGTGGCTCAAGATGTAATTGTTAATGAAAATGACTGCAAAACGACAAAGGGCATAATTATAAAAAAAGATTATGCTCTAAAAAGAAATAAAAATCTTTCAAATTATATTGACGGAAGGACTTTAGCGGCATCGCTTGAAGTGACGGTTGGGAAAGAGGCGCGGGAATTTAAGAAGAACCACCTTTTAACCGGCGATGATTCAAAATTTATTGAAGCCAGCGGCGTAGAGGAAATTATCGTTCGGTCGCCTATCACTTGCGAAGCGGAAACTGGTATTTGCCAGCTCTGCTACGGAAGAGACTTGGGAAGAAACGACCTTGTAAAAATCGGCGCGTCAGTGGGCGTGGTGGCGGCGCAAGCCATCGGCGAACCGGGAACTCAGCTCACAATGAGGACTTTTCATTTAGGAGGAGTGGCGGGAAGAGGCGACATTACCCAAGGTTTGCCTCGCGTGGAAGAAGTTTTTGAAATGATAAAGCCAAAAAATCCGGCTATACTTTCCAACGAAGAAGGCATCATAAGCAACATAAAGATGAACACAGAAGAAAACGAGGAAAAAATTGTCACAGTATTAGCAAAAGACCCGAAAGGAAAATCTGGCAAAAATGAGACAGAATATTCCATTCCATTTGGCCGAGATATCATAGTTGAGAAAGGGCAAACGGTGAAAACCGGAGAACCGTTGACGGACGGGGCGATAGATATAGCCGAATTATTTGCAGTCGGTGGCGGAAAAGCGGCTCAAGATTATATTTTATCGGAAATTGACACTATCTATTCTTCACAAGGCGCGACCATCGCCAGCAAGCACATAGAAACAATCATAGGCAAAATGTTCTCCCGATATAAAATAAAGAAACAAGGGGATACTAAATTCAATGATGGAGATGTTGTGGAACGTTCAATTCTCTTGGAGGAAAACAGAAAAATGAAAAGCGCCGGCAAAGAAGAAGCCGAAGCGGTAAAACAGCTTATGGGTATAAGGAAAGTGGCTCTGACCAGCGGAAGTTTCTTATCGGCCGCGTCTTTCCAAGACACTACGAGAATTCTCGTCAGGTCGGCCTTAAACGGAGCGGAAGACAATCTTATCGGTTTAAAAGAAAATGTGATGATAGGACGCCTTATCCCGGCCGGAACAGGCTTTAGAAAAAAAGGGGAGCGGACTCCTCATGAAGAAAAAACCGAAGAATAAATTATGTCATCAAATGTAGACCAAATAAAATCACGCTTAAATATCACTGACCTTGTCGGTTCCTACATAAAAATCTATAAAGCCGGTTCCAA
Organism: uncultured Candidatus Saccharibacteria bacterium; assembly: GCA_964363045.1. Classification (GTDB taxonomy): domain Bacteria; phylum Patescibacteriota; class Minisyncoccia. Next base: position 4,264 of record CAYIGM010000005.1, on the reverse strand, counting down.
CTTCAAAGCCGCCTGCCCATTCCATAATGAAAAAACTCCTTCCTTCTTTATCTCGCCGATTCGCGAAAGCTGGCATTGTTTCGGCTGCAACCGAGGCGGGGATATCTTCAGTTTCGTGATGGAGATAGAAGGGGTGGATTTCTTAGAAGCGCTTAAAATTTTGGCTCTACGCGCGGGGGTAGAACTTAAAAATGAAAATCCTCAAAACAAGAATGAGAAAGACCGATTGCTGAAAATCATAGAAAATTCCGTATTATTTTATCAATCGGAACTCTCCCGAAACAGCGGGGCTTATTCTTACCTTAGAGAGCGAGGACTAAATGATGATTCCATCAAAAATTTCCGCTTGGGTTTTGCCAAAAAAGAATGGCGCAGTTTATACGACCTGCTTAAAAGCAAGGGCTTCTCCGACACGGAAATAGAAAAAGCCGGTATGATAATAAAATCGCCAAAAGGTTTCTACGACAGATTCCGGTCAAGAATAATGTTCCCCATATCAAACCAAGCCGGACAGCCTGTCGGATTCAGTGGCAGAATATTCGGTGATGAAAGTCAGGCTATGGGGAAATATATCAACGGCCCGCAGACCCTGCTTTATGATAAATCAAGAATTCTCTACGGTTTTGACAAAGCGAAAAATGCAATAAGGCAGACAAACAGCTGTGTTCTTGTGGAGGGGCAGATGGACCTTTTAATGAGCCAGCAAACAGCTGTTGCAAATGCGGTTGCCGTCTCCGGCACCGCGCTTTCAGAAGAGCATTTAAAAATCATAAAGAGATTGGCTGACAATATAATTTTATCTTTTGACGCGGATGAGGCTGGGCTGGACGCTTCAGAAAGAGCGGTGGGCATGGCTCTGGAGCTTGGGTTTGATGTTAAAATTGCGGCCATAAAAGACGGGGCTAAAGACCCGGCTGACCTGATAAAAAAAAATCCGGAACTTTGGGAAGAATCCGTTCTGGACGCGAAGCCATTCATTACTTTCTATCTTGAGACGATTATTTCCAAATCCGAAGATATTAAAGAAATCCGCAAAAAAGTGGAAAAAAAAATTATTCCGCTTCTCGCAAAAATAAAAAACGAAATAGAACGTTCTCATTTTGTGCTGGAAACGGCCAAAGCCGCCAGGCTTTCGGAAGAGCCTATCTGGCTGGAACTTAAAAAATTTTTAAAAAATAATACGGCCAAAAATACAAGAACGGGAAACATTCCGGCTGATTCTGAAATTTCAGCCGAAAATCAGAAAAAAAACATAAAAAACCGCCGGCAGTCTATAGAAGAGAGATTACTGGGAATTATTCTGTGGCAAAAAAAGAAAAAAGACGGGATTTTAAAAAAAGATATTGATGAAATTGCTCAAAAATGCTCCGAAATCTTTTCAAAAGAAGCTAAAATATTGCTTGAGACCAAAGAAGACGAACTTGACGAAAATACAAAAAAGACTTTTAATAAACTAATCTTTGAAACTGAACTTTCTTACGGCAATTCAGAGGCGCTGGACAAAGAGATTAAAATTCTTTTAAGCGAGCTGGAAAAGGGGAATTTAAAAGAACGACTGGAAGAATTATCCGACAAGATACGGCAATTTGAAACAGCGGGCGACCAAGAAAATCTGGCTTCCTCATTAAAAGAATTTCAAGAATTAATAAAACATTTATAAGATAAAACTTTTTAAAAATAATGCAAAAGAAAAAAAAGAATAAGCAAAAAAACACGAAAAAACAAATCGTGAAGAAAAAAAAGAACACTGCGCTAAAAAAAATTAAAGCCAAAAAACCGGCATACTTAAAGAAAAAAGCGCCTAAGGATACGGAAGAAAGCGCGGAGAAGAAACTCGCGAACCTTATGAAAAAGGGGACGAGCAGAGGATTCGTCACTTACGCCGAAATTCTTAAAGAATTTCCTCATATTGAAGATGATGTAATCTTTCTGGATGAATTGTATCAAGGTCTGCAAAAAAGCGGAATAGATATTCTTGAAGGGGGGACTACTGGCCTCCTGGAAGAGCCTAAACCCGAAAAGAAGTCCCGGAAAGCTCCCGTCAAAAGAATAATCTCCTCATCTTCAGAACTTGACCCGATACAAATGTATCTTAAAGAGATAGGCAAAATTTCCCTGCTTAACACCGAAGAAGAGAGAAGGCTCGCCAAGGCTTCTATGGAAGGGGACGAGGAGGCGAAAACGAAACTGGCTCAAGCAAACTTAAGACTGGTCGTTTCCATTGCCAAGAAATATGTCGGCAGAAGTCCCGACCTGACGCTCTTAGACCTTATCCAAGAAGGGAATATAGGCTTATTCAAAGCCGTGGAAAAATTTGACTGGACTAAAGGATATAAATTTTCAACTTACGCCACTTGGTGGATAAGACAAGCTGTCACAAGAGCCTTGGCGGACCAAGCGCGCACTATCCGCATACCTGTCCATATGATAGAGACTATTACCAAATTCAAACAAAATTCAAGAAGACTGGCGCGCGAGCTTGGGCGAGAACCGCTGGATGAAGAAGTGGCTTCAGAAATGGGCGTTGATGTCAGCAAAATACATCATATAAAGAAAATCTCCCAGAGCACTCTCTCGCTTGAAGCGCCGGTCGGCGATGATGACGAAAAATCAACATTAAGCGAATTTATCCCTGACGATAAAATACTTTCTCCGGAACAAGAGACTTCCCAGCGGATATTGAAAGACCAGATAGCCGAAATATTGGCAAACCTTTCTCCAAAAGAACAGAAGATTCTAAAAATGAGATTTGGCTTGGATGATGGAGTCAGCCACACTCTTGAGGAAGTGGGGAAGGAATTCGGAGTCACCAGAGAGCGAATCCGTCAGATTGAATCTAAAGTAATTGAAAAAATTCGCCAGCACCCGAAAATCAAACAATTAAGAAGCTATTAAAAAAGATAACAAAAACCGCCAATAATAATTATTGGCGGTTTTTGTTTATAAGATGCTATATTAATATCGGCTTTCAATCAAAGCGTCAATCTCTGCTTTAAGACTGTTCAAATTGATATTTTTTTCCTCAATTCCGTTAATAAAAAGTGTCGGCGTGTAGTCAAGAGATATTTTAATTCCAGCATTCATATCAGACTGGACTATATTTATATAAGTATGTCTGTTCAGGGCATCAACAAATTCTGAAGTATTTAAATTTATCTGTTCGGCATATTTTTTAAAGATTGATACCGGGTCTGAAATTTCGCTCCATTCATTTTGATTTTCATAAAGCAGTTTATGCATCTCCCAGAATTTTCCTTGAGCGCTTGCCGCTTCGGCCGCTTCGGCGGCAATCTGCGCATTTTTATGCTGAGGAAGAGGAAAATGACGATATACGAAATTAAAATTCGGATTCTGTCCGTAAATTTTAATCAATTCTTCAGTTATTGGATAAATTTGTCCGCATGCCGGGCATTGATAATCTCCGAATTCAACCAGCGTCACTTTGGCTTCTTTTGCGCCGGTCATATGGATTGTGTCTTTAATAAGCAAGTCCGGATTGATTGGAGCAGGAGCGGATTTTACGGAAGGATTAAAAAAATAGACAAGAAATCCGAATCCGACTAAGAAAATAATACTGATGCTTAAAATGATAATTGTTTCTTTATTTATTTTCATATTTTTTAAATAAGAATAATAAGACAGTAATTAATATAAACGCCGCCAGTGATAATTGCAAGATATTAAAAAAACCGAATAAGTCGGGTAATTTTTGTATGCATGACACTCCGCTTGCCGAACACGGCGCAAGCGCTTCAGGAATAATCTTAACATATAAGAGATAATGATAAAAAGCCGTTGCCGCTCCGGCTATACTGAAAGGCAGGGCATATATATAAATACCCGCATCTTTTCTTAAAATTCCAATAGGAATTATAATGGCCAGAGGATACAGAAATATCCGTTGGTACCAGCATAATACGCATGGTTCAATATGCAAAACTAAACTGAAGTAAAGACTCCCCGCAACTCCTGAAAGAATGATAATCCAAGCCGCGTAAAGACTGTATTTTCTTATGAAATCAATCATCTAAATCATTATACCATTTTTCCTTTTAAACTTGCAAAATACGGCAATAAAAGTAGAATATTATAAAGAGTTTTAATGAGCATGGACTCTTTTAATTATACATTCCGCGGTAGCTCAGTGGTAGAGCAGTGCGCTGTTAACGCATTGGTCGTAGGTTCGAATCCTACCCGCGGAGCCATATGGGATGAACATCAGCGAAAGCTGGTGTTTTTCCTTTATTGACGGGCTCTTTTGGCG
>CAYIGM010000004.1:17609-37019 GCA_964363045.1 uncultured Candidatus Saccharibacteria bacterium | reverse complement strand
GGGCGGGCAAAAATTCCTTCCCCCCAACCCCCTTCCTTTTTGCCCGCCCGAGCGACTGGATTTCAGAATTCAAAATCAGGATTTTCGTCAAAAAAAGTTCGGATTTTAACCAAAAGGCACCGCCAAGTTTCAGAATTCAGATTTTAACCAAAAGGCACCGATGGACTGGGCGCCCGTTCGAGAGACCGGGCGTTATCAAAATATGAAGGACAACAAGACAAAATCATTTAAAGAATTCATAAAATTTATTGAAGATTATTCTCCTAGAAAATATTCAATTGTTTTGGCGTTACCAGTTTTTGGACTTATTTTCGGATTTTTTATCTGGAATATTTATCTCTTTAATTTTGGGTTTCTAGAAGATGAATTGCTAAAAGCAAAATTTATATTAAGTGGTGCTATATTTTTAATTGTAACCTTTTCCGCCGTAGTATTTCTTATATTGATTTATACTCTATGTAAAATTTCATACAAATTTCTTAATTGGTCACGAGAAAAATTAAAGAACACGAAGGGGGTTGATAAAATTTTACTATTTTTATCTAAAATACCAACATGGCATTTTGTGGAAAAGGCGAAGGTATTGATGGGCCAATTTCTTAAAAAAGAAATTCTTTACCTTGCGTATATTTTATTCTTTCTGCTTTGGTTAGTTTTTTACACGATCTATCTTTTTCCGATAGAGCCAGCTCTAATTGGCGGCGGGCAGCCACGTTCCATATCATTGTTGACAACCTCACAAAATATGCAGGTTTTAAACTCTCTCGGAATTGTCAAAGGAGAAGGCGCGGATTATCAAACTGAAAATCTCTGCTTAGTTCATGAAAATAGCCATTCTATTTATATTTTAAGGAACGACCGTGTTTTAATGTTAGATAGATCACTAATCCATGGCCTTGGAAGCCTACCGGGTAAAAAATCAATATACGAACAAGATTGTATACGACTTGCACTTTCGTGGTCTTTCCAAGGATACCAGGTAAGTAAGTTACTATTCGTTACATCCGCTAAAAATTTAGTTAGGCAATTGTTTGGATTACCGCAAATTCGTTTTGATATTCCAGGGCTTTAATACGACGTGAGCTACTTAAATTAAGACCGACCCCCATCAAACCGCGCCCTAGAAAAGAGCCTCAAAAAAGCCTTACAATGCTTGCATAAGCAAGGTTCTAGACCGCCCACACCGCCAATCCCGATTTTGGGCGATTGTTTCCTCCCCCCACACCACCTTCCGCCCGCCTCGCCTTGAACCGGAGCGGAAAGGACGATTTCAAGTTTTTCTTTGGCGGCAAATTATTTAAGATGATATTCCACATGCGAATTTTCTGACACATCAGCAATTGGAGCAAGACCACCTTGATTCATGGAGTATAGTTTACCGCCCATCGTGAAAAACAACGTCCTCGATTCAGGTACAAACAAAGTGTTGCGGATAGGCCACTCCGAGATACCATCGCGACTTGCAAGTGTTTCTGTTGTTCCTGTCTTGCGGTTTACTTCAACCAACGCGATACTTGCGGTGCCGTAAAGTGGATCGCCATCACCTCGTAAGATGTACACGGAATCGCCAACAACCCATGCAAGAGGAACGCCAGAGGGCATCAGCCCTCGCTTGGGCTCACCAAGATTTTCCAGAAGCACATATTCTTTCTGATCGGCGAGATCATATATGGCAAGCACCAAATCAGTTCCGACTTGCGCCGTGCGAGGATAGATTGCTTTGCTGAAGTCATTACTAAATTGAGCACGCGGATAGGATTCTTTGTTAATAATAGTTGATGGTGCATTTGGAATTAATCTTGTCGGCTTACTGCCATCGAGAGGAAGTCGCAATGCGATAATATGTTTTGCTTTCAGAGCTATATCGGGATTCGGCTCTTCTCCCGAAATCAAGAATGGTGAAAAGAAGAATGGTGAAAAGATTGTGTAAATTGACGAGCTATCGAGAGCCCAAGCGAAATAAGGAATTGGTTGAGGTCCGCCACGATCGCCGCCAACATAGGGAAGCTGAAAAATTGTTGCGATTGCCTTTGTTCGTCTATCTGCAACCCTAAGTACATCTCCACTTGCAAACATCAGCTTGTTACCATCGGGTGACCATTCGGCACCAAGTAATTGCCAATGAGCAGAATCATCATGTATAAATTTCTCAGCTTTCCTTGTCGTAGGGTTAAAAATCCACACATTGCCATCACCACCATATCCCCAGCCGAAAAACTGTTGAAGTGTTGCCGTTTCGTACCACAATAAATCCGTGGAAGGAATCCATCCCCAGCGAGCTATATTATCCTTGACAAGAAATGAATCAGACCCTTTTTCGTCAGCAAGCAACAATTGTTGTTTGCTAATCTCTACATTTCGGGTTGTGCCGTCATGCTCTGTGACAGTTTCCGTAACGCCTTGTCTCAGTGTGTACGCAATTCTATTGCTCGCTGGAGAGCGAGAACCGCGTTGTATAGTATCGAGATCAATGAGTTTTACTGCATTTGCGCCATCGGCACTCATCTGCCACAAATCACCATCTTTAACCAAAAGGATATGGCCATCTATTCCGAGTCCCATTGTGGTATTAGTTTCTTCACGCGTTTTTTGCTCGGTAGTCACTGGTTGCTCCGTGCCACCATTTTTATTGAAAAACAAAAAGAAAACGGTAATAGCAACGACCACAAGGACTGCCATCGCACCAACGCCAATAATCAATGTAGTTTTTTTATCTGGAGGAACTTGCAGTTGGATTGGTTGTTGTTGAATTTCTTGTTCCATAAATTTTAGTTAATTGTTAATTCTATTTTAACAAATCTTCGACAGAAACATCTAATGCTTTAGCGATTTTCGCTATAACTTGGACGCTTGGTTTTTGTACAAAATCGCTCTCGATTTTTGTAAGGGTAGTGTGCTTTACACCAGACTTTCTCACTAAGTCGTCTTGTATCAAGCCAAGTTTATTTCGTGCCTTTTTGATGTTTTCGCCAATCGTTGCCATAGTTTCAATACTTTAATATCATTATTTGTATTATACTGATTACAATACTATAATACAAGCATGAAAGATTTATTAAAATAAAGTTAATTAAACTATGGAAATTCTCTCACTTATCAAATTCGTATTCATCCAAATTTTTGGTCTAGCAATTTCATTTGTTGCCGCCGGACTTTTTATTTTCTGGATTATCCGCAAGTTTCATTCGTGGAAGATTGCCGCTATTTTTTCGGTAATTCTTGTCGGAATATCATTTTTTCTTTTCATGCCTTATGCATTTCCAGAACGATTACAGTACCCTCTCCTTTTAAAAACATTCGGTCCCGCCGATGGACCAGGCCTCCCGTTTAAAAATGTTCTCACATTTCTTGCAAAATCAGGAAATATGGAACGGGTTGCTTTCATCGCCCGCGATCCTAACGATATTCCACCACCAATCAGCAGAAATAATCCTGAGTATGTAAAAGTTGAATTAGAAACTAAGGAAGTTATCGCCGAAATGGCTCCCGGTATAACTTTTAACTATTGGACATTCAATGGCACGGTGCCTGGGCCTTTCATCCGTGTCCGCGAAGGAGATACGGTCGAATTGACGTTGAAGAATAATCCTTCCAGCATCCACCCCCACAACATTGATCTTCATGCAGTTACTGGCCCTGGTGGTGGAGCGATACTCACCAATGTCGCCCCTGGAGAATCTAAAACAATGACATTCAAAGCCCTCAATCCTGGTCTCTATGTCTATCACTGCGCTCATCCAAATGTTGCCACTCATGACGCTCATGGTATGTATGGCTTGATTTTAGTTGAACCAAAAGAGGGGTTGCCAAAAGTTGATCGAGAGTTCTATGTCATGCAGGGCGAGTTTTACAGTACAGGGGGATTGGGCAAAAATGGCTTACAAATTTTTGACGCGCAGAAAATGCTCGACGGGCATCCACAATATGTCGTTTTTAACGGCAAGACTAAAGGATTGGTCGGCAATATGAAAGCAAACGTCGGCGAGTCAGTTAGGATTTTTATCGGTAATGGCGGTGTCAATCTTATCTCATCATTCCACGTCATCGGCGAAATTTTCGATACCGTATACCCGGAAGCTTCAATCGGGGGGGCACTGTTCAAAAATGTTCAAACAACTTTGGTACCAGCGGGGGGCGCGGCGATCACTGATTTTAAACTGGAAGTGCCAGGTAAATATATCTTCGTAGATCATGCTCTTTCAAGATTAGAACGCGGCGCCTGGGGAATAATTGAAGTAGCTGGGGATAAAAACGCAGATGTGTTCGACGGGAGTGTCGAAGGTGGCGAACACGGACATTAAAGAATTTGCCGCCAAAGCCAGTGAATTTTTCAATCAATTTCAAATTTGTCTACTCGCACTCTTCAGGAAGCACAAAAACCGCCGCCGATAAGACTGTCGTCCAAAGCCCATCTTTATGGCCTTGAGCCGATTGGGTAATATTTGTAGTGGTAATAAACTTTCCGCTCGCCTTATATTGCTTCTCTCTTTCATCCCACGCTTTGTTTGAATCAAACTCAATTCCAAGCGTAGTGGCCAACATTGTAGCCGCTAAATCTTCGGCATACTCCCCGGCCTTCTCTTCTGTTTCGCCAAAGGAATGATGCTCGCTTAAATAACCGTATTGATTATGGTCTTTAGGAATCCCCAACCCCACGGAAGCGGCTATAAGCCTATTCGGCTCATTAGTGGCATTCCGGCTCATCACGCAAAATCTGATTGACCCGGCTTTCATATATTTAAGCCCTTCATCTTTAGAGATCTTCCTGCACCCGGGCGGAAATATGCTTGAAACAGTGACTAAATTCTGCGTCTCTATGCCCGCATCCCGAAGCGCCAACTCAAAAGACTGCAAATAATCCTTGTGCCGACCAACCCCTTTTGTGAAAAATACTTTTTTCGGTACCATATTTTTTTAATTTTATCTCTACTAAACAAATATAATAATAGCGTATTCTCGCAATATTGATAGTATCTGTAAAGTTCAAATGTGAATTATACGATATTGTTTATTTATTAGACGACTTAAGGTAAAATGATTATATAAAATGGATATTAGAATTAAAAAAACACCGCCCGCGCCACTGGAGCAAAATATAAGGTGGCAAGCGTCGGAATTCATATACCATGAAAAAACCGCCGACTGGTTCTGGGTTGTCGGCATATTAAGCATAGCGCTTATCATTGTTTCAATTCTGATGAAGAATTTTCTTTTCAGCATTATTATCGGCATCTCGGGTTTTTCCGTCTTAATGTACGGGGTAAAAAAACCGAATAAAATAAACTTCTCAATTTCCGCTCGGGGAATTCAAGTCGGCGAAAAATTATATCTTTTTGAAAACCTGAATTTCTTCTGGGTGGATTATAACCCGCCTTATAAAAGCCATCTTATACTTGAATCGAAAAAATTATTGATGCCTCATCTCTTGATTCCATTGGCGGAAGATATTGCCCCGGAGATGATAAGAGAAGCTCTTTTGCCGTTTATAAAAGAAAAAAAAATTGAGGAGCCTCTTTCTGAAACAATCTCAAAATTCTTAAAATTTTAAACCTTGATAAAATCATTAAAACAAGTTATTCTATTTCTATAATTTTGCGCCCGTAGCTCAGTTGGTAGAGCAACGGCCTTTTAAGCCGATGGTCGAAGGTTCGAGTCCTTCCGGGCGCATATTTATCAATTGTCCTCGTAGTTCAACGGATAGAACGCGAGCTTGCGGAGCTCGTAATAGAGGTTCGATTCCTCTCGAGGACATCTTTTTTTAATTTAAAGTGGCAAGTCTATGGCCAAAGCGCCGGGGCCGGAGATAAGAAGAGAAAGCGATATAATCAGAAGAGCGACATGGAGTCCTCGTCCTTTTGTGACCCTCCCAACGGTAAAAATAGCGGCTATCATCACCAGAGCGGAAATACCGGCGGCCAATTGAACAAGAAAGCCGAAAACCAAAAGGACTCCGATAATAACTTCCAAAATCGCCATAAACATAACCCAAAATTTTGCCGGCTTTATCCCCAGCGAGAAAAATAACTCTGTTTTGCCTGAGATATCTCTGAATTTTAAATAACTGAAAAGAATAAAAAATACGCCAAGCGCTATCCTTAAAATTGTCGGGGCGAAAAACTGATATGTAAAAAGTTGTGGAAAAAGACTAGGCATTAATTTAATTATAGCTTATAAATAATAAAAAAAGAATCCCCAAAAAAATAATCTAATAAGAGCTTAATTTAATCAGATTCCCGCTTTGGTCCAGAAGTTCTATGGTTTCCCTCTTCTCTTTCCACATCTCTTCATTTCTATCCAAGAAAATCCTCCATTCATTTTTGTAAAAATCAGAATCATTTCTGTGCGCGTCAACACATGCTTTATAATTTATCTTAGTGCTTAAATATTCTTGGCATTGGCTGGAAAGATATTCCGGCATAGATTCAACAGCCTCGCACCTAGATAGATTATCTATATAATCAAGGCATTTATCATCAAGATTATTGGGAGCGGCCGGCAAATTCTCATCTTTAGAATAAGGGCAATCTTTAGAAAGGCTTGGATAAAAATCCTGAAACTGTTCAAAATAACCGGTGCATTTATTAACCCGAAACGAATAGCCAACAGGTGATTGACCGCTCGTAATAATCGCCGTTCCCCCTGGTTCTATAAAAATCGGTTCTTTACTATTTGTAATCCCGGGCCAATACAGATAAACCCCTTCCCCTATCGGCAGGTCAAGCCCGTAATCTCCTTTGAGTCTTAAACCGGAAAAAAGAATTTTATTTTTGCTTTTTGAAGAAAGTTTTATTTCAATATATTCTTTGCTTGGGTCAGTCTCTTTAGCTTTATAAACGGAGCCGAAAGAAATTATATCCGAAAGCAATTGCTCTTTTTCCGCCGCAGTACCGGAAGAAGATGCGCCTTCGCCGTCACTGCCTCCGCCGGCGGCACCGCCTCCGAAGACTCCAAATTTCGCCTCCTCAATAGGATAAGGCGGTATAACAAATGGACTTTTTGATGTTCCTCTGTTTGGCCCGCCTGTATAATACCAAACGAGCCCAAGTCCGATTAAAAACAAAATCAAATAAATTAAATCTTTCTTTGCATCAGCTTCCATTTCTTAACTATACCTGGCAAACGGGGCAAAAACAAGCCGAACGGCCGCCGATTTTTATCCGTTTTATTATTCCCTCGCATCCCTTCTTCAAACACGGCTCTCCTGCTCTTTTATAAACTTTATGATAATTTTGATATCTCCACTTCTCTCCGCTTTTATAATTTTTTCACTGATAATCTCTTTTTTAAAACCGGCAAAAGATTTTGGGGTCTTGATTGATTTTTTCCAATCAGACCAAACATCTCGAATCTTAAGACCGGGTAAAAATTTATTAAGGCCGGAAACTGTTGTTTGAACCTCGGGTAATTCAGGCATATGATTATATTACAGAAAAATCTCAACATTATTTAAAAAAACAACTTAGCCAAGCAGATTTTTCAATTCCTCTTTTGCTATCTTTGAATCGCTCCATTCTAACTTTGTTCCATTCGGGCCCATAATATAAGGGTCAGTCCCCTTGCCGGTGATGATGACCGTATCCCCAGTCCTAGCTAAAGTTAAGGCTTTTCTTATCGCCTCTCTTCTGTCCATTATTATGCTATAAATCGGTCTTTTAATGCCTCGAGCGATATCTTCTACAATCTTTTTTGGGTCTTCATCGTAAGGGTCTTCATTGGTAAGAATTATATGATAGCAATAATTATCGGCAATTCTGCCAAACTCCGGTCTCTTCCATTTATCTCGGCCGCCACCAGTAGAACCCAAGACGCAAATTTTGGAAGAATTCTGAAACACTTCATAAACCTTCTCCAGAGAATCGGTAGTGTGGGCATAATCAACGATAACCGTAAAATCCTGCCCCTCGTCCACCTCTTCCATTCTCCCGGGAGTGCCTTTAAAATCCTCAATCGCTTTCTTAATAGTCTCCACTCCAATACTCTGGCTAAAAGCAAAGTCAGTGGCCGCCAAGATGTTATACAAATTAAAACCGCCGGACAGATATGTGGAAATTTTCTCTCCTTTAAAAGTGAAATCACTCCCCTTCTTTTTTAAAGTGAAAGGCTCCGCGTCTTTAAGTCCGTACTCTATCTTTTCCGGAACATTGATATTTAAGAATCGGCTGGCATTTTCATCATCGCGATTGGCAATAATAATCCGCCTTTTCTTACTGGAAGATTCAAGGGCTTTAGCGATACTGACTTTCGCGTCGCGGTACGCCTCAAAAGAACCGTGCGATTCTATATGCTCTTTGGCTAAATTGGTGAAAATTAACGCGTCAAGCGCTATGAATTTATGACGAAATTGTCTCGCCCCTTCGGAAGTGATTTCTATAAGAGCGTACTGGCATTTCTCTTTTACCGCCTTACGTAAAAACTTCTGAGTAAAAAAACGTCCGGGCATCGTCATTTTAAGAAGATTATTTTCCGATTCATCACCCACTTTAAATCTTAAAGTGGAAGAAAGAGCCGTCTTATAACCGGCCTCTTCCAAGATGGCGTTAGCAATCTCAATAGTACTCGTCTTCCCCTTGGTGCCGGTGACACCGAGAACGAAAATTTTCCTTGAAGGAAACCGGTAAACAAGCGCCGCCAAAAATGCCAAAAGGAAATGGTAAGCCGGCTGAGCCGCTTTAAAAATCCTTGTCGGGATAATCTTTCGCGCCATCCTTAAATATTTATCAATGTTAAACATATAAAATTTTATTTTCCTAAATTTTTTAACACTTCTTTTATCCTGTTATTCGTGCCGACCACATCATCCGATATCTGCTTCAATGCCTCGCGAGATTCATTTAAGGAATAACCTAAAGATTGAAGTGCCTCTATCACGTCCTGGTCATCTTTAAGCATCCCGCCGACAGAAACATAATCAGAACCGCCTAATTTGTCCCTGAGCTCCAAGACAATCTTATCGGCAATCTTTCTCCCGATACCGGACACCTTGGTAAGGTAAGTTGTATCTCCCGAGGCAATAGCCTGACGCAGAGTATCAAGTGGCGCCACAGCAAGCACCCCCATCGCTCCTTTGGGTCCGATACCCGATATGCCTATCAGCATCTCAAAGAACTTAAGCTCCGAGTGACTGGCAAAACCATAAAGCTCCATAATATTCTCTCTTACATGCAGATGCGTCCAGAAAGACACGTTTTCATCGCTACTCTTAGAAAGCCTTCTTAAAGTATCCAGAGTGGTATAAATATGATACCCGACTCCGCTCACATCCAAAACGGCGAATTTATCGCCTTTTAGGATAATCTTTCCAGTTAAATGCGTTATCATTCTTTTTATTTTAAGCTATTTCTAAAAAATTTGCACTTTCCCCCCTCTCATTGCACCGATGTCGGACATCGGTTATTATATTATAATAATGGAAAGAAAAATAAAATTTGCTTCAGGTGAATATTATCATATCTATAGTCGAACCATCTTAAACATTCCTGAATTTAAAAACCATAAGCACGCGGAAAAACTGGCTCATGCTTTTCTTATCGCTAACTCAACTAAATCAAGTGAAGCTTTTCAATTTCTTAGAAATAGTAAAAAACCGAAAATAGAAGAAATTCTTAATATTTTAAAAGATGGTGAGCGGCTTGTAGATATTTTATGCTATTCGGTTATGCCAGACCATTATCATCTATTATTAAAGCAACAAAGGGAAAATGGCATTACAGATTTTATTCGTAGATGTAACACATCTATCGCAAAATACATAAATACAAAAAATGAAAGAAAGGGGCCTCTTTTTGAAAGTAATTTCAAATCAAAACATGTGGATACCAATGAATATCTTTTACATCTTTCTTTATATATTCATCTTAATCCATTAGATTTTATGGTAGGGAAAAAGTGGAGAAATCATGACATCAAAAACTGGAATATCGCAAAAGAAAAACTCCTTCATTACCCATGGTCCAGCATAAAATCATTTTTACAAAATTATGATGACCCAATTATTTCTGGAATAAAAATAATAACTAAACAATTCAAACATAAAAAAGATTATGAACAATTCCTACAAGAATGGTCAGAGAATTCATTAAAATCTATAGAAAATATACTTATTGATTAAACCGACGTCGGACGTCGGTTATTGGTTAAAATATTGCATTTTAAAGCAAGAATGCTATACTTAAATTTATGCCAATCACAAAAGGAGCAAAAAAAGCTATCCGATCTTCGGAAAAAAAGAGATTATTCAACCTCAAAAGAAAAGAGGATATGAAAGATGTTCTTAAAAATTTTAAAAAACTCATAATTGAAAAGAAGAAAGACGAGGCCGAGAAACTAATCCCTGAAATTTACAAAGCCATTGATAAGGCCGCTAAAAGAGGTGTTATCAAGAAAAACACGGCATCAAGGAAAAAAGCTGGGGTTATAAGAGCGATTAAAGCATCTGTTTAAATATTTCCCTCATTTTTCCTGATACAATATCCCAACTATAATTTTCAAATACGAGAGATTGCCCATTTCGGGCAATTTTTTGTTTTAGATTCACATCACTCAAAAGTTTATAAATGCTCTCAGCGATGCTTTTCGGATCTTCAGGATGGCAAAAAAGTCCGGTTGGCGCCAGCCCCGAATCATTTGAAGGGTCTATTAGAAAATCAGGTATTCCGCCAACAGGCGTCCCTATGATAGGAAGTCCGGCCGCCATTGCTTCCAAAAATGAATTACCAAGCCCCTCAGATAAAGATGGTCTGATAAAAATATCTGCCACGGATAAATAAAGAGGAATATTATTATGAGGCACAAAACCATAAATGAATATGCATCTTTCCAATTTATATTTTTCTATCAAAGATTCTATCTTTTCTCTTTCCGGTCCATCACCAAGAATAAGCAGTTTGATATTAATATGATACTCGTCAATAAACAAATGAACGGCCTCCACTAAATTAGCTATGCCGTTCTTGGGCACCAAACGAGAAACAGTAATAAGAACATTGTCATCCAGCTTAAGATTGAAATTTTTTCTCAATTCGCTTTTGCTAAATAAATCAATTTTGAATTTTTCAAGATCAACACCGTTGGGAACAACCCCGACATTATCCGGCGACTTTCTAATCTTTATTCCCCAGTCCGCCAAAAAGAAACTTATAGCCTGAATATAATCCGCCTTCTTAAAAATCATCTTAAAAAACGGCTGAATAAAAATCCAAAAAACACCGACGCGCTTCTTAGGGTAATCAAGCTTGTCCCCCTCTTGCAAAGTCAAAAGAAATTTAACTTTAGGATTGAATATTTTAAAAAATAAAGCGGCAAAACCGGCGCGATTGGCCATAACAGACCAAACAATCTTATAATCCATCTTCTTATTTAATTTTCTTGCTCTCAGAAAAGCTCTTAACGGAAAAAATAATTTCCCACCATTTACACGATAAATATTTATATTACCCGCCATTTCTTCTGCCGGGAGTCCTTTTTCCAGAGAGAGGGTGACCATATCAAATTCAAAATCATCGGAAATTCTTTCTGTTATTTCTTTTATGGCAATCTCCGCCCCTCCCCAAAAAGGCAAATAAGCAAGGGAGAAGATTAAAATTCTGGATTTTTGCATTATATTATTATATTAAAAGCCTAATATGAAAGCAGAAATTTTTCAACCGCAACTTCAAAATCGGCTTTTCCGCGCCTTACTTTATGATAAACATCAACAAGGTCCGAATAAAGGCTTGTCAGTTTATCAATTTCAAAATCTTTTGCGAAATTCAAGCAATTACCCGCCACAAAAGAATTAAGTTTCCCCTCTTTTATAATTTCTTTTAAATCCTTACCATATTCCTCAGACATTCTTTTTACCAAAAGAATATTCTTCACTTGCCAAGAAAGTTTCCAAAACACCTCTTCGGCCGGCAGTCCGGAAAGAAGCGCTTTCTGATACAAGACCCATGCCCTCTTTTTATCTTTCCGTCCAAAAGCATCGGTAAGATGAAAAAGATTTATCTTTTCCCACTTGGATGTTGAATATCCAAAATTTGAATGTCGAACATCCAAGTGGTTTGATGAAGCAAATTTTTCAATTTCACTTTTTATTCCCCATAAATCAGAACCGTATTTTTCAATAATTTCAGACTCTGTTGAAATATCAATCTTTAAACCGGCTTTCTTTGATTCTTCTTTCAAAAAATTTTTTACTTTCAGTCTGTCTAAGGGCTCAAATTCTTGAGATTTCTGTATAAACTCGGAAATATTTTTTAAAAGCCCTTGCTTTACTTCTTCCTCCCAAAAAAGGAAAATATTAGACGATGCTGATATTTCTTTTATATTTTTTTCTATAAAATCCCCGGCTGAAGCATTCTCAAAAACCCTGTTTAATACCACTATATGTTTTTTTTCAAAAAGAGATTGCGACCTTAAAAGCTCCTCCACCAAAACAGCGGAGAAATTATCTCCTTCAATATTAAAAAAAGCAAAAGTTGAGCTTTTATTTTTAAAATAAGAAATAAGCTCAGCGAATTTCCGCCGGCTTCTGTATGTATCTTTCCCGTAAATCAAATAAATCATATATTATTTCACTTTTTCCATCTGGTCCCAATTATCTCCCATTTTAACATCCACCGAAATCGGGATTCCTTTTGATTTTTCTCCTATCACCCCCTCCATCTCTTCGGTTATTATACTTGCCGCCTCATCAATAAATTTTTCATCCGCTTCATAGACAAGTTCATCATGTATTTGAAGAATAAGCCGAACCTTTTTCAGTAATCCTCTCTTTAAAAGAGCTTCGTCAGCTTTCACCATAGCTATCTTTACAATATCAGCGGCCGTCCCCTGAATAGGATGATTGACAGCCTGTCGCTCGGCCTCTTTCTCTATAAAAGGAACTCTTGACGCAATCTCCGGAAAATATCTTCTCCTGCCGAAAAGAGTTTCAGTGAATCCTTCCTTATGCGCCATCTCTTTTTGTTCTTTTAAATATTCGGCCATCCGCGGAAAACTTTCAAAATATTTATCATAAAATTTCTGAGCTTCTTCTCTCGGGCAACCCAAATTAACACGCAGAGCATTGATTCCCATACCGTAGATAATCCCGAAATTTATAATCTTGGCCTTTCTTCTCATCTCACGGTCAACATCTTTAACCTCCACCTTAAAGACATGCGCCGCCACAGAAGCGTGAATATCTCCGCCATTTTTAAAAACACCCATCAGCTCTTTGTCTTCACTTAAAATAGCTAGAACTCTAAGCTCTATCTGGGAATAATCAAAAGCGACGAGCTTTGCCCCTTTTGGCGCAACAAAAGCTTTCCTTATATTCCTTCCGAGCTCGCTCTTGACTGGAATGTTCTGCAAATTCGGCTCACTTGAAGCAAAGCGCCCGGTCGCGGTTCCAAGCTGGTCAAACTTCGCATGAAGACGGCCGTCCGTTTCAGCTAACTTTGGAAGAGTGTCAACATAAGTCGTAAGAAGTTTTCTTATCTCTCTGTAAGAAAGAATATCATTCACAATTGGAAATTCTTCTCTAATCTTCTCAAGTTCGGAAGCCTTGGTGGAGAGCACTCCCCCGGGAGTCTTTTTAATCTTCTTGCTGTTGATGCCAAGCGTCACGAACAAAATTTCAGAAAGCTGTTTGGGTGAATCTATATTAAATTCCCTTCCGGCCAGTTTCCATATCTTCTTTTCTATTCTTTTTTCTTCCCTATGATACTCCGCTGAAAGTTTTTTCAAAAAAGCAATATCAAGAAGCGCTCCGTTTTTTTCCATTTCCAAGACAACGGGTACCAGTCGGCGCTCTATCTCATACACATCTTTTGAAAAAACTCCCGATTTATACATCTCCTCAATCTTATTTAAAATACCGTCTTCCAAAGAAATATTTTTTTCTTTTGCTTCAATTTCTTGAGAGCTATTTAAATTCACCGCGCTATTATTATCCACTACGCCGTTAAGCCGCGCCATTAGACTATTAAAACCAAGATTGGAAAAAATGTCTTTCACCTCTTTTTTTCTTTTTTCATCTTTAGATAAATCATTAAATTCTGAATCTCTCAAAGAGAATTCTATCGGCGCGTCTCTTCTTATGGTGGCAAGCTCCTTGGAAAAGAGCGCATCCTCCTCATGCTCTTTTAAAAGTTTTATAATCCTGGATTTAAAACCTTTTCCTATAAATTCTTCTTCCCCTTTTTCTGTTTTTAATTTTTTATAAATATTTTCAATCGTGCCGAAATTCTCCACAAGCGCCGTCGCTGTCTTGGCGCCAATCCCCGGAATACCTATTATATTGTCCGACGGATCGCCGGAAAGCCCTTTGAAGTCCGGCAAGAAAACCGGCAGAAAACCGAACCTCTCTTTAACCGCTTTCTGGTCATAAACCATTGTATCGTTTATCCCTTTCTTTAGAGTATACACCACGACATCTCCGTTTCGGACAAGTTGCATAGTATCCATATCTCCGGAAGCGACAAATATTTTTATATCATCTTTATCTTTAAGCTTTTCAACGATTGTTCCCAATATATCGTCCGCTTCAAATCCGGGTTTTTCATAGACAGGTATATCAAAAGCTTTCATCAAATCACGGGACCTGGCAATCTGCCCGGCAAGTTCACTGTCCATTTTCGGTCTTTTCCCTTTATACTCATCATAAGCAATATGACGAAAAGTCGGCTCCGGCAAATCGTAACAAGCGGCAATATAATCCGGCTTAAGCTCGCGAATAACTTTTATAAGAAAAGCCGACACCCCGTATAAAGCGCCCGTCGGCTCGCCTGTCACTTGCGACTTAAAATCAGGCAAAGCGTGATACGCTCGGTGGAGTATGGCGTGCGCATCCAGAAGCACCAATGTTTTTTTATCTTTTTTATTTTTCATTTTTCATTTTTTATCTTTTGTCTCTATAAAAATTTCTCTTTTATCTCCTCCTGAATGCTCAATATTTATTTTTACATAACCCTCCGGCAGTATCTTCTCCACCTTATCCGCCCACTCTATCAAGATTATATTTTTCGGATTCTCTAATATATCCTTCCAGCCAAGATGAACAAGTTCTTCCGAAGTATTTAACCTATAGGCATCTATATGTATAAGATGAGTGAACTCCCTCTTACTCTTAATTTTATAAATTTTCTCAATCACAAAGGTCGGGCTTGATATATTCTCTTTTATCCCAAGCGCTTGGGCGAAAAATTGAGTAAAAGTCGTTTTGCCGGCACCCAACTCACCGACTAAACCTATCACCTTCGCTCTCTCCGCCGGAAATTTCATAACTTCTTTTGCGGTCTTTTCCGCAAAAGTCTTCATCTCTTTAATATTTTTCAAGACCAGATTCATTCTTAACATTTTAGCATTTTGAACAAAAAAAATCCCGACACTGACATTTCATCTAAAAACTGTCAATATTGTTTGAGTCTTGCCAAAATGATACGAATAAAGAATGAATGGAAAAGAAGAAAATAAATTAACCGTTAAAATCCCGAAAAAACTGCACGAAATATCGGAAATTTCTTATGATGAAGATAGTGATAATTTTTTAATAACAATTGTTTCCAAAAAAAATAAAATAACCCCCGGCGACCTTATTTTTGACGCGCCCTCCGCTTCGCCGACGCAAGAAAAAAACAATCAATTCGCTCAACTCTTGGGCCGAGCCCTCGCCAGAACGAGAGAAAATAAAATATTTTTAAGTTCCTGGTCTTTTGTCTCTCTTGAAGATATTAAAAAAACCAAAACTGAATCGGCTTCCGCTCCTCTCTTCAACGATATATTGAAAGAAATTATCATAAATATTCCGCCTCAACCGCTCGCTATAATATTTTGGCAAGACAAAAAAGGCATTTGGTCAATCGTTAAACCAAACAGCCGGCAAGATATATTTGAAAAAATAAAAGAAAAAACAAATTTCTCCGACAAAAATAATTATCTGCTCGCCGGACCATACACGAACTTCTCTGAAGCGGAATTAGAAATAAGAAAAGCCGTAAAAGAAGCTATCCAATAGCCCGCAATTAAGTTATTATATACAGTGATGATTCCATCACAAGATGATAACAAAAAAATAAACAGATGGAGAGATAAAGAAGAAGAAGACCTGGCCCAGCTTTTAGCGGGTAAATATAAACTCCAGTATCTTGACCTTTCACTAGTGACCATTGACCTTGATTCGCTCAAAATCATTCCGGAGAAAGAAGCATTGGAAGCTAATTTAGCCGTGTTCCAAAGCGTTGGAAAGAAATTGAAAGTGGCGATACAAAGCCCCAATCAAAACAAAACGAAAGAAATATTAAAAATGCTTGAAGATAAAGGGTATAGCCTGACCGTCTTTATGGTTTCAAAAAACAGCCTTGATAAAGCATGGAGCCGCTATAAAGAAATCCCTAAATTCACGGAAGTGACAATAGGAACCATTGATATCTCTGGAAATAAACTAGAAGAATTAATGGATAAGACAAAAAATATAGAATCATTTGAAAAAGCCATTCTTGAAGTGATAGAGGCGAAACAAGCGCATCAAGTTTCTGAAATATTAGAAATTATATTGGCAGGCGGAATAAAGATAGGGGCTTCTGATGTGCATATTGAACCGGAAGAAGAGAACACCCGATTAAGATTTCGTCTTGATGGAGTATTGCATGATATTACATTTTTCAACCATAAAATATATCAGCTTATTCTCTCAAGATTAAAACTCGTCTCCGGCCTTAAGCTAAACATAAAAGACCGGGCTCAAGACGGCCGTTTCTCCATTCATGTAAAAGGAAATGATATTGAAATAAGAACATCAACTGTGCCCGGAGCCTACGGCGAATCTGTCGTTATGAGAATTCTAAATCCTGATTCCATCAGTGTGACTTTTGAAGAACTGGGGATAGAAAAAAGGCTCTTTGAAATACTCTCCAAAGAGATAAAGAAACCAAACGGCATGATTCTGACCACCGGTCCCACCGGCTCCGGAAAGACAACCACGCTTTATTCTGTTTTAAAAAAGATTAAAACTCCGGAAATAAAAATAATCACCCTTGAAGACCCTATTGAATATCATCTGCCCGGCATAACCCAAACTCAAACCGATGCGAAAAAAGGGTATGACTTTGCCAACGGACTGCGCGCCATTTTAAGACAAGACCCGGATATCATAATGGTCGGCGAAATAAGAGACCTGGAAACAGCTAAAATTGCCGTGAACGCCGCCCTTACCGGACACCTCGTCCTCTCAACTCTCCACACCAATAATGCCGCCGGCACCATACCGCGACTTATTGACCTTGGAGTAAATCCAAACACTATCGCGCCCGCGCTAAACATATCGCTTGCCCAAAGACTGATAAGAAAACTCTGCTCTTCCTGCAAGATAAAATCAACACCCACTGAAGTAGAACGGGTATTAATATTAAAAATTATCAATTCACTACCCGTAGGAACGGAAAGGCCGGATGCGGAAACCGCCGGCGGACAAATGGAAATTTATAAAGCCGGAGGATGTGAGAAATGCAGTAACACCGGCTATAAAGGCAGAATAGGCGTTTTTGAAGCGATATTGATTGATGATGATGTGGAAAGACTCATATTAAAAAATCCGACCGAAGCGGACATTAGAGAAGCGACAAAAAAACAAAACATATTAAATATGAACCAAGACGGCATACTTAAAGTCCTTAACGGACAAACATCCTTAGATGAACTCGGGAGAGTGCTTGAATTGGAATAATAATTGAGTAAAAAAATAAGAGGCCATTTAAATTTTCAGGCGGGAACTCCCGACATTCGCCAAAAGTTTAGGTTTTATTTTTAGCAATCCCCCAGCTTGCCTCGCCAAGACGAGGAGCCAAAGTACCCTGTAAACAAAACCCGATAAAGCGCAAAGCTTTTTGCCTGAAAATTTAAATGGCCTCTTATTCAATTTCCAACATTCAGTGATTAATCGCCTATATAATCATAACTAAATATTGGATTATATTATATATTAACAAAATATGGTAAAATATGATTAATTTCACTCTTCAAGTGAATCTAAATATAACCTAGCACATAACCATATTTATGTCAAGTGAAAAAGACCAACTGAATAATAATGATAAATTCCTGGACGCGACTCTAAGGCCTCAAAAATGGCGCGATTATATAGGGCAAGAGAGGATAAAAAACAACCTTAAGATACTTCTTACGGCCGCTAAAGAAAGAGGTCATCCTCCGGAGCATCTTCTTTTCTACGGACCGGCGGGTCTTGGCAAAACAACTATCGCCAATTTGGTAGCCAAAGAGCTTGAAGCTCAAATCAAAATCACTTCAGGTCCGGCTGTTCTAAAAGTCGGCGACCTTGCTTCAATACTTACAAACCTTTCTTCAGGAGACATACTATTCATAGATGAAGTCCACCGCCTGAATAAACTTATTGAAGAAATGCTCTACTCGGCGATGGAGAGCGGCTCTCTTGATATAATAATAGGCAAAGGGCCATCGGCCCGAACAATTCAACTGGAACTCCCTCCTTTTACTCTTATTGCCGCCACGACCAGAATAGCGCTCCTCTCTTCTCCGCTCCGCTCAAGATTTTCCGGAGGAACTTTCCGCTTAGAATTCTACTCTGTTGATGAGATTAAAAAAATTATTAAACGTTCCGCCGATATACTTAATGTTGAAATAGAAGATGATGCCGCCTTTGAAATAGCGAAAAGAAGCCGTTCAACACCTAGAGCGGCCAATCACTTTCTAAAGCGCTGTCGAGATTTTGCCCAAGTTAACAAAAAACCTCTTAATGCTGATTGCGTGAAAGAAGCTTTATCGCTCCTTGAGATAGATGATAAAGGATTGGGGCAAGCTGACCGAGAATTACTTAAAACCATAATCACAAAATTCAACGGCGGACCTGTCGGATTAAACACCCTAGCAAACGCCATATCAGAAGAAGAAGCGACTATTGAAGATGTTTATGAGCCGTATCTTATCCAGCTCGGCTTCTTGGAGAGAACCTCCAAAGGAAGAGTGGCAACGCCTCATGCTTACGAACACCTGGGTTTGAAATTACCCCAAGAAGGACTATTATAGGAAAATCATGTCAGGACATAATAAATGGTCAAAAATTAAAAATAAAAAGGCGATTACCGATGCAGAAAAGAGCAAGGTCTTTTCCAAATTCTCCCAGCTCATAACAATTGAATCCAAGAAAGCCAAAGGTGATGAAAATTCTCCCGTTCTTCGCGCCGTCATAGAGAGAGCCAAAAAAGAGAATATGCCGACAACAAATATAGAGAAAGCCGTTAAGAAGGGAGCCGGCGCTGATGCGGGTAATCTTGAAGAAGTGCTGTATGAAGCTTACGGACCCGGCGGTGTAGCCATTATCATAGAAGGGATTACTGATAATAAAAATCGCTCGGCGGCGGAGATAAAACATATTCTTTCCAAGAACGGCTTGTCACTGGCCGGACAAGGGAGCGC
>CAYIGM010000004.1:0-17509 GCA_964363045.1 uncultured Candidatus Saccharibacteria bacterium | reverse complement strand
TCACTAAGACGACAAAGAAAAATTGCATGGCAAGATAAAGAGCCCTTGCCGCCGGAAAATCCTCCCCATTTAAAACGAAAAAAGCCAAAGAAAGAACAAAAACAAGAAGTCCGGAAAATAGTCCGCACCTGATTGAAGACAGCCAGTCATTCTTATTTATCGCTTTCATTTTCTCCTCCATTTTTTATGTTTGATACTTTTATATCAAACAATATTAAGATTATAAATCCAAAAAGAACAATTCATTATTTTATATTATTTTATCTGATTAAACATTAACTATTTTGCCGTAAAAAATCAAGACCAAACCGCCTCCTTGATAATTTTCACAGAAATGCTTATATATAAAAAGGCTCGCAAAACAAAATAAAGGAGGAAAAATGTCCTGCAAAAAAATACATGCGATGTATGAAGTAAAAGAGGAGGCGCAAAAAGAAGCGCAAAGAAAGACCGACGGCGGATTCAAAAAAACAAAAGAAAAGACAGTTAAGCGCCGTCCGGGAAAACAATTCTAAAAAACACAGTATTACCAAAAAGGGGCGAAAAAAATCGCCCCTTTTATTTTATTCGCCAATATTTTTTTAATTACCGTTCCCGCTGTTATTTTTTCTATTAGAAAGAATTGGCACTCAAATATGCTAATATATATTTATGATAATTTTAGGTATTGACCCCGGGTATGAACGGTTAGGAATAGCAGTACTAGAAAAGAAAAATGGCAAAGAAAATCTCCTCTTCTCTGCCTGTCTTAAGACTTCGGCTAAAATACCTTTCAATGAAAGGCTCTTCCTTCTTGGTAAAGAACTGGAAAAAATAATCAAGAAATGGAAACCGGATATTGTTGCCACAGAGAAGCTCTTTTTCACCACTAACCAGAAGACGGCTATGCATGTTTCTGAAATACGCGGCTTGATAATATATCTCGCCATGCTTCATAATGCCGAGGTTCGAGAATTTACCCCACTGGAAATAAAAACGGCTGTCGTCGGCTACGGTAAAGCCGAAAAAAGGCAAGTGGAGCATATGGTAAAAACTATTCTTAAATTAAAAGACAAGAAAAGGCTTGACGACGAAACAGATGCTATCGCCTGCGCGCTTACTTGCTCATCGTGTCTATCGGTAAAAAATGAATTAAAATAAGGATTTTTTAGGATAAAATCCGACAACTGGCATATTATCCCCAGTTTATTCACATTTCAATTTAAAACACTTGCAAAAATTTTTAACTTCTGATAAAACTGGTATGTTCAGACTTGCATAAGTTTGACTAGGTCGTTTAGGCGATTTAATTAAAAGCTTTAAATAAAAATATGTTTGACGATACAATAACAAACGATGAGTTCTCTGATGACACTGAAGAGGAGGAGGAAAATGTGAATATGGGTGACGATGATGATACAAAAGAAGAAGAAAGTGAAATGGAGGAAAGTGAAGATAGATAAAAAAATAATCCCGGCGCTTCCCAGCGACGGGATTATTTTTTTATCTTTATCTTAAGAAATCGGTGCTTGCCGACTTTCACCAGGCAAGTTTTCTCAAGTTTATGCTTAAAATCAATTATTCTTTCACCGTCAATTTCTACGGCGTTTCCTTCAATCAATCTTCTAAAATCCGCTTTAGAAGATACGAGCCCCTCGGCGAGCAAAATTTCGCTTAAATCAACACCCTCTTCAACTTCAACTTCTCTGACATTATCAGGCGCCCCGCCATTCTGAAAAGCTTTTATAAAATTATTTTTGGCGCTTTCCGCCTCACTCTTTCCAGAATAAATTTCCACCACTCTTTGCGCCAAATCCATCTTAACGTCGCGCGGATTACTTTCGCCGCTGGCCATCTTTTTTTCAATATCTGATATTTCGTCCTCTGGCATATTTGTGGCAAGAAGAAAATATTTGGCAATCAATTCGTCGCCAATAGACATTAATTTGCCGAATATTTCATTCGGCTCATCAATAATATTAATCACATTCCCCCAACTGGTGGACATCTTTCTTCCATCCGCCCCTTCCATCATTTTCGTAATCAAAATATCCTGCTCCGGCTGGCCGTAATGCTTCTGCACTATGCGCCCCGCCTTTAAATTAAAAAGTTGGTCAAAACCGCCAATCTCCAAATCAGCGGAAACAGCCAGAGAATCATAACCTTGCATCAAAGGATACAGAAATTCGCGAACGCTTATCTCTTCGCCTTTTTCAAATCTCTCTTTAAAATTCCTTCTGGCGAGCATCTGCCCCACGGAAAAACTCTCCGCCAGCTCTGAAATCTCTTCAAGATTAAGCTTGGAAAGGAATTCGCTGTTATAATGAATCTCCACTTTTTTCATATCAAGAATTTTTTCCAGCTGAACGGCATAATCCTTCATATTCTTTTCTATCTCTTCCTTGAGAAGCATCGGCCTTTTCTGGAGTTTGTCAGACGGGTCGCCGATTCTGGCGGTAAAATCACCCACTATTAAGACGACTTGATGCCCTAAATCCTGAAAAGCTTTCAGTTTGCGAAGCGGCACCGCTCGACCCAAATGAATTTTTGGTCCGGTGGGGTCAATACCAAATTTAACCCTAAGCATCTCTCCTTTTTCCATTCTGCCCCTAAGATGCTTTTCATCAATAATCTCCTCCACCCCGCGGGTTAAAATCTCATCTATTTTTTGTTTATCCGTATTTGCTTTCATTATTTCAAGAATAACATATTTATAGGTTTTTCATAGACAAACAATATTTTTATATCTACAATACTTAACAATGGCAAACAAAAAAAATAACAACGATACGCTGGTCAAAGGGCGGGGATTTTCATTTATTAAAGGAACAATCATAATCTCTTTTATAATTTTATTTTTAGGGGGAGGAATATTTCTTCTTTGGGCCAACACGCTTCAAATGCCGGATTTCAGCTCTTTTGAGCAGAGAAAAATAATCCAATCTACAAAAATATACGACCGGACCGGCAAAGTGCTCCTTTACGATGTCCACCAAAATATCCGGCGCACGGTCGTGCCGCTTGACGCCATCTCCCATTATGTTAAAAATGCCACCGTAGCGATAGAAGACGCGGAATTTTACCAGCATAGCGGAATTAAACCGACAGCCATCCTGCGCGCATTTTTGGAAAATATTAAATCCGGCAGCGCCAGCCAAGGCGGTTCAACTATTACTCAACAAGTGGTAAAAAACACCCTTCTCTCGCGGGAAAAAAAGATATCAAGAAAACTTAAGGAAGTGGTTCTCTCGTTGCGACTTGAAAAAATGATGTCAAAAGATGATATTCTTAACATTTACTTAAATGAAGCCCCTTACGGAGGAAGTATTTACGGGATTGAAGAAGCGACATTGAATTTCTTTGGCAAAAACGCGCAGGGTGTCACCTTGGCGGAAGCGGCTTATTTGGCGGCCATACCAAATGCCCCAACTTATTATTCTCCTTACGGAAACAATCGCGATAAACTGGATGAAAGAAAAAATTTTGTTTTAAACAGAATGCTTGAACTTGGTTTTATAAGCAAAAAAGAAGCGGAAGAAGCAAAAAACGAAAATGTCCAATTCATCCCCCGCTCTGACCAAGGGATACTCGCGCCGCACTTTGTAATATTTATAAAAAGCTATTTGGAAGAAAAGTACGGCAAAGATTTAATAGAAGAGGGCGGACTTAAAGTAATTACCACTCTTGATTATAAACTGCAAGAAAAGGCCGAGGAGATAGTGACCAAGTACGGCAAGGAAAATGAAGAAAAATTTAACGCTTCCAACGCCGGTCTGGTGGGGATAGACCCGAACACCGGCCAAATACTGACTATGGTTGGCTCTCGTGATTATTTTGACGCAAAAAATGATGGTAATTTTAATATCACCTTAGCTCATCGCCAGCCAGGCTCGGCCTTTAAGCCCTTTGTCTACGCTGCGGCGTTTAAAAAAGGATTTACTCCGGATACGGTGGTCTTTGACCTGCCAACCGAATTTGTGCCGAATAACCCCAAATGCCCGTCCGTTGTGAATTTTTCAAATGACGACAAAGATTGCTATCACCCCGGAAACTACGATGGAATATTCCGCGGGCCGATAAACTTGCGCGAGGCCTTAGCTCAATCCGTAAACATACCGGCTGTAAAAGCACTCTACTTGGCCGGACTCGCCGACTCACTCAATACTGCCAAAGAAATGGGCATAACCACCCTTTCCAATATAAACCAATACGGATTAACTCTTGTGCTTGGAGGCGGAGAGGTCAGCCCGCTTGATATAACAGGGGCTTACGGCGTATTCGCTACCGGCGGAATAAAAAACCCGACAACGGGAATATTGAAAATAGAAGACGCTAATGGGGGTATTATTGAAGAATTCCACCTCCAGCCGACACGGATTTTGGACGAAAATATAGCTTCAATGATTTCTGATGTCCTTTCTGATAATAAAGCCCGCACCCCGGCCTTTGGTGACCGCTCTTTCCTTTATTTCCCAGACAGAGACGTGGCGGTAAAAACCGGAACAACCAATGATTATCATGACGCCTGGATAGTCGGTTACACTCCAAACTTCGCGCTTGGCACTTGGGCGGGCAACAACGACAACACGGCTATGGAGAAGAAGGTGGCCGGATTCATTGTGGCGCCGATGTGGAACGCTTTCTTTCAAGAGGTTCTTAAAGAACTGCCTGATGAAAAATTTAAAAAACCGGAAATACCCAAACCGGAAAAACCTATTTTACGGGGAATATGGCAGGGCGGTGAAAGTTATTTCATAGACGCAATTTCAAAAAAGCTTGCTACTGAATTTACCCCGCCAGAAATGAAAGAAGAAAAAGTGATAACTAATGTGCATTCTATACTATACTGGGTGGATAAAAATAATCCCCTTGGACCAAAACCGGAAAATCCGGGAAACGATCCTCAATTTGCGCTATGGGAAGCGCCTGTTTTAAAATGGGCGGAGGACCAAAGAATAAAAAACGGAACAATTAATGACCTGCCGAAAGAATTTGATGATGTCCATAAACCGGAATTTGCGCCCCAAATAACAATTCTGGAGCCTAAATCCGAAAATATTTACAATAAAAACGACAAAATAACCATAAGTCTTCAAAATTCCAGCAAAT
The DNA here is from genome assembly GCA_964363045.1 of uncultured Candidatus Saccharibacteria bacterium. Taxonomy (GTDB): domain Bacteria; phylum Patescibacteriota; class Minisyncoccia. Next base: position 12,421 of record CAYIGM010000004.1, on the reverse strand, counting down.
TCCCCATTTCAAGAGTGGATGTTTTCCTAAATAACATCTATCTCGGCTCTACAATAAACGCGCCTTTCAACTTTTCGTTTAATCCGATTGATATTGAAGAAACGAAAGACAAAAACGAACTCAAGGTAATAGTCTATGATAGTGTAAAAAATAAAGGGGAAGCTGTTGTGCCGTTAAATATCAGTTTTTAATCCTATCTTATATCTATAACGGATTTAGAATAAAATCGCCTTTCAAGCTCTTGCAAAATCTCTTGTTTTTTAAAAAAGATTTCACTTTTAATAGTCGGGTCCGCTTTAATAAAAACAATCGGTTTATTTAAGCTGATATTTTCTTTTTCCAGCTTAATGCCCGTCTTATCGGAAATAATAATTATAATATCATCCAAAAGAGCATCTTTGGGAACCTTTAAATTCTTAAATTTTTCTAAAAAAGGAGAAAGAGTTTTCCACATGGTAAACTTAATCTAAAATTCAAAATAATAAAAATTAAGCATTCATCGGCATAACCAAATACTGAAAATCGCCGGTATTTTTATTAGTTATAACAAGCGGCTTGTTTGAACCGTTAAAATTCAAGACGATATTGTCGGTGTTCAAATAATTCAAACAATCAATAATATATCTGTAATTAAACGCTATTTTTAAATCCTCGCCGGAAATTTCAGAATTAACAGTCGTATTATATTCACCTGTTTCTTGATTGGATGTTTTTATATCAATAATATTGTCATTTTTATGAAGAGTTAAATTAACTTCATTCAATTTTCCGGAAAAAACACTTGCTGTTTTTAAAATATTTACCAACTCCTCCTTATCAACCACAGCTGTTGTTGTGAATTTTTGCGGAATAATCTGCTTATAGTCAGGGAAAATACCATCAACCAACCTGGAGATTAATTTAATTTTATCAGACATTAAAATAATCTGATTTTTATCAAAAACAATATCAATATCCCCTTCTTTGTTCTCAAAAACCCTTATTATTTCAACAATATTTCTATACGGGATGATTATTGGCGCGAAATCAGCGAACTTGTAAGGCAATTTTTTCTCAGCCAAACGAAAAGAATCCGTTGCCACAAAAACTAACGGTGTTTTATCTGATGAATTTATATATACGCTTGAAATTTCAGGTTTAATACCTGACAAAGAAGCGGCATAATAAACGGATTTTAAACCTGAAATAAAGTCATTGATTGGCAGTGAAAAAATATTTTTTTCTTTTATTTTTGGAAGAGATGGAAAATCATCAATAGGATAACTTTTTATCAAAGTTGATGTGTTGGGTGTTGAAATAACAAGATTATTATTTACCGTTTCAAGATTTATATTATCATCTTTATTAAAATTAGATAAAAAACTATTAATAATATTGGCTGGTATAGCCACTTCACCCTCCTCTTCTGTTTTTGATGGAATATCAATCTCAATACCCATTTCTAAATTAGTGGCGATTAATTTTAAATTATTATTTTTACTTGAAATCAAAATGGAACTTAAGATAGGGAGATTTAAATTTTTACTGGTTATTTTTTCAGCTAAAGATACCGCTTCTTTTAAATGTTTTTTTAAACAAATAGTTTTCATAATAGTTAATATTTATTTATATATAAAATTATTGATTATTATTAGGTTTGTGGATAAGTGGAAAACTGATTATTCCCTTTGAGTGTTATATGTTTTTTGTAAAATAAAATGTTAATAATTTGGCAAGTTTGACGGGGATAAACTGTAGATTATTTTTAATTAAAAATTTAATTAAAAATAATCTACAGTTTATCCCCGTTGTTTTATGTAATTTTCCACATAGTTATTAATATTTTTTTAATCTTTATAAAGCAATTCTCTGATTTGATTTATCTCTTGATTTAATCTTTCGTTTTTTTTAAGATCGTTTAATATTTTCTCGTATGAATAAATAACCGTTGTGTGGTCCCTCCCACCGAATTTTTTTCCTATATAAGGGAATGAGCCGTTGAAATCTTCCCTTAAGAGATACATGGCGATTTGTCTCGGGGTGACATACTCTTTTTTTCTTGTTTTTCCGAAAATGAATTTTTCTTCAATATTGTAAAAATCGGCAATAGTTTTAATTATTACGTTTATAGTGACTGTTTTATAGGGTTTTATATTCTTTTTTAAAATATCTTTAATTTCTTGAATTGAAATTTCTCTGTTTTTCACCTTAGCTTCCCCTATAATCAGGTTTAAAGCGCCTTCAAGTTCTCTTATACTGTCTTTCACCACAGAGGCTATGTATTCAACAATCTCATTTGATAAAGTGAAATTTTTAGTTTCAAGTTTTGATTTTAAAATCGCTAACCTTGATTCAAAATCAGGTTTTGACACATCAACCATCATTCCGCCTTCAAAACGCGACCTCAGGCGCTCCTCAAGCCCTTCTATGTGCTTTGGCGGCTTGTCGCAGGAGAAAACAATTTGCCGGTTTGATTCGTAAAGAGAATTAAATATATGAAAAAATTCTTCCTGCGTTTTTTGTTTGTCGGAAAAGAATTGGATATCGTCAACAATCAAGAGGTTGCATTGGCGGTATTTTTCTTTGAAGTTGTAGACACTGTTGTTTCTTATTGATTCAATAAGGTCGCTGGTGAATTTCTCCGATGTTATATATCTTATTTTGGCGTTACTATTTGTTTCTTTGATTTTATTTCCTATAGCTTGGAGAAGATGGGTTTTTCCCAGCCCTGTTCCGCCGTAGATAAAAAGAGGATTATATTGGGCGCCTAAATTTTTAGCCACTGTTTCAGCGGCGGCGTAAGCCAGTTCGTTGAAAGAACCTATAATGAAAGAATTAAAAGTATACCGAGGATTTAAATTATCATCACTGTTGATATAAAGGTCGTTGAATTCAAGCTGGCTTTCGCTTTCTTTGGGCGCTGTTTCTCTGTTCTTTTGAGAAGCGGTTGAATTTTGTGGCAGGATTATGTATTCAATGCTCCTTATGTTCGGGTCAATACCGCGCAGGGTTTTCGTGATGAGTTTATGGTATTTATTAAAAAGCCACTCTTTGGCAAAAGTATTAGGAACATTGATAAAAATAGTTCCGTCATCTTTATTCGCTATGTTTGTGTTTTGGAACCAGGTGGTAAAGTTTGCCGGTGAAATATTTAATTCTATTTCCGCCAACACATCTTCCCAAAGTTTTTCTTTTTCCATAAGTGCTTATTATTATACCTCTCAAATATAAAAAAATGAAAATTAACCGAACCTTACTGTTATGTTAATAAGATGTGGAGTTGCTGTGAAGATTGACTAAGCTAATAATTATATTATACTGTTATTTATGTCAGTCACATATCAACCCAAGAAGAGAAAAAGGAAAAAAACACACGGTTTTCTTGTTCGACAGAAAACTTCAAGCGGTAAAAGAGTCATATCTTCTCGCCGGCAGAAAGGAAGGAAAAAACTAGCCGTTTAGTTTTTTTATTGTTTTTTAATTCACTAAAAAACGCCAATCCTTCAATTATAACCATATGTTATCTAAAAAAAGAAGGATAAATAAGAATTCCTTTCAAAAGCTTTTTAAAGAGGGAAAAACAGCCGGGTCGCGGTTTTTTACCATTAAAATCCTTTATACGGGCGGTGATTTAAGTAGATTTTCCGTTGTCGTTTCGTCTAGTATTGAGAAAAAGGCGGCGCAAAGGAATAAATTTAAACGCCGAGGAAGAAATATTTTAATAAAAAACATTGATAATATAAAAAAAGGGGTGGATGTGGCCATTTTTTTGAAAAAAGAGGCTAAAGAACTTAAATTTGACGATTTTGAGAGAGAGTTAGTTTTTTTATTTGAAAAAGCGGGATTATTAAGTAAAAAATAGAATTGATTTATATGGTTTTTCTTAAATTGCTTTACATTTCAGTGTTCTATGAACCGCTTTACAATGCTTTGGCTTTTTTGGCGAACATCTCCCCTTTTGGCGATATTGGCATAGCCATTATAGCTTTGACTCTTATTGTAAAATTTATTCTATTTCCTTTTTCGCATAAAACAGTTGTCACTCAATCAAAAATGCGCAAACTTGAGCCGGAAATCTCCGCGCTTAAAGAAAAATATAAGGAAAATAAACAAGAACAGGCTAAGAAGGTTATGGAATTGTATCGCGAGCACGGTATCAACCCTATGTCAGGGTTCCTAATGCTTTTAATCCAATTGCCTATAATTTTCGCTTTGTATAAAGTTTTTCTGCAAGGTCTTAATTTTAATCCTAGTGATTTGTATTCTTTCGTTTCCGTGCCTGAGAATATAAGGGTATCATTTTTAGGAATATTTGATTTATCCCAAAAAAGCTATATTTTGGCGGGGTTTGCGGCCGTGTCTCAATTTTTCCAAATGAGACTGGCCACCCCTCCTTTGCCTAAAAAAGATAATAACGGGAAAAGGTCTTTTCAAGATGATTTTGCCCGCAGTATGAACATCCAAATGAGGTATATAATGCCTTTTTTTATATTTTATATCGCGTTCAAGTTTTCCTCAGCAATAGCCCTTTATTGGACAACTATGAATATTTTTGCTATAGTTCATGAAATATTAGTCAAGTCAAAAGCTAAAAAAATGCTGTTAAATGGAGAATCAAAAAGAGATAATAAAAAATATAGTGAAGGAGATGCTCTTAAAGATGACCATTGAGGGGGATATTGAGGTTATTGATGAAGTTGACGGCGCTCGGTTTAATATAAAAACAAGAAGCAATAATGCCCTTATTGGCAATAACGGCCAAAATCTCAGCTCTTTTTCTCATCTGGTAAAAAAAATTGCTGATGCAAAATTTAAAAAAGATAATATAGAACCTCTGCAATTTTCTGTTGACGCTAATGATTATCAGCTTAAGAAGACTGAAGATTTGAAGGGTTTGGCAAAGATGAACGCTCAAAGAGTAAGATATTTTAAGAAAGAAGTGATTCTTCCTCATATGAATTCTTACGAGAGAAGAATTATTCATACCGCCCTGGCGGAATATCCTGATATTAAGACAGAAAGCATTGGGGAAGGAGAAGACAGAAGAATTGTTGTGAAGCCTCTATAATTTATTCGCAGAAATCTCGACATCGGTCTGATTTTTTAATAAACAAAGCCAATTTTCCATAGAAAGATTTTCCGCTCGGGCGTTTCCGGGCACGCCGCATTTTACCAGACCCTCGGTGTTCGGTAAGTTTAAATTATTTTTTAATAATTTTCTTTTACTGGAGAAACCTTTTTTAAGCAGACTAAAGAAAGTTTTTTCATTGATATTTTGGAAATTTTTTTTGGAAATATTATCTATTAAAATAATTGCCGAATCCACTTTTGGCTTCGGATGGAAAAAAGAAGCTGGGACTTTTTTTATTATCTTCGGGTCACCGTAGGCTTTTACGCTAATGGACAAGATGCTTCCTTTATTATCACGGGCAGTAATTCTATCGGCCACCTCTTTTTGAATTAAAAGGACAATTTTTTCCGGCTGTTTTTTTTCTTCAAGAAATGTCTTTAAGAACCTTGATGTTATGTAATAAGGGATATTGGCCACAATTTTATAGTTATTAGCCATTAATTGATGGTTATCAAGGTTAAATTTCAAAATATCGCCGAAAATTAATTCAAGTTTTCCGCTTTTTATTTCTAATTCAAATTTGTCCTTTAGAAAATCAACGAGCTCTTTGTCCTTTTCAACGGCGATAACCTTGTCGGCGCGTTTAAGAAGTTCTGCTGTCAATACCCCCTTACCCGGGCCCGCTTCAAGGACAGTGTCCTTTTGATTTACCTCGGCCGATTTTACTATCAAAGAAACAATACTTTTTGAAGTAAGGAAATTTTGACCCAGTCTTTTTTTTGCTCTTATCATATTTATTCAAATTCAATTATCGGAAGATTGTCATTGTCGTTATAAAGTTCCAGAAGGTGTTCCGGTATTTCGCTTAAAAATGATGACGGATAGTTAACTTGCTTGGAGCCGAAAATTGTTCTTGTGTCAGCAAAGGATAAATACAGTTTTTCTTTGGCGCGAGTTAAGGCGACATAGAAGAGTCTTCGTTCCTCTTCTTCATGTTCCATTCCTTTTCCGCCCAAGTCTTGGTGCGGGAACAGGCCTTCTTCAAGACCTGTTATAAAGACATATTCAAATTCAAGACCTTTGGCTGAATGCACCGTCATAAGCTTTACGGCTTTATTTTTCTCGCCCAACGAATCTTGGTCTGATACCAGAGCGGCTTCGGTTAAAAGTTTCTCTATTCCTAGAGGAGGAGGCAAATCATCATATTTTGCGCCCAAGGTGGCCAATTCTTTGATATTCTCCACTCTCTCTTGGTCGTCTTCACCGCCTTTTTTTAAGAATTCTTCCATACCGGTCTTTTTTATAATATTTTTTATCACTAAAGAAGGTTTTTCATTTAAAGCGGATTGATTTATTGATTTCAGAAGATTATTAAAATCTTCAATTTTTTCCGCCACTTTTTGCGGAAGTTCATTATTTTTCCCCGCAAACATTTTTAATAAGGTTATTCTGCCGATACCTCTCGGTGGAGTATTTATGATTCTTTTTAGGCTGGCTCGGTCGTCAGGATTTAAAGCGGCTTTGATGTAAGCCAATATGTCTTTAACTTCTTTTCGTTCAAAGAATCTAATTCCCAGCACTTGATAAGGGACTCCGGCTTTAAGGAAAGCCTCTTCAAGAGAGCGAGATTGGAAATTGACTCTGTAAAGGACGGAAATTTCAGAAGGATTGACTTTGTTTTTTGAGATGAGGATTTTTGCTTTTTTGGCGATAAAAGAGGCTTCCTGTTCTTCGTTTTCCGCTTCAAAGAGGGTTATTTTTTCACCTTCTTTATTTTGGGTGAATATCTTTTTATCTATGCGCAATTTATTTTTCTTGATTACATTTCCGGCGGCAGAAAGAATATTTTTTGTTGAACGATAATTTTCTTCCAAAAGAACAAGCTTTACTTCAGGGTAATCTTTTTCAAAATTAAGTATATTTTTGAAATCAGCGCCCCTCCAGCCGTAGATGGACTGGTCGCTGTCGCCCACGGCGCAGATATTCTTATGTTCAGCTGATAAAAGTTTGGCGAGGGTGTATTGGACTTTATTAGTGTCCTGATACTCGTCTATGTGGATATATTTCCATAGAGATTGATAATATTTTAATATCGCCGGATTTTCTTGAAAAAGGCGGACTGTCTTCAAGATAAGGTCGTCAAAGTCCAGCGCTTTTTGTTTTTTTAAGATATCTTCGTATTTACTCCAAATCAGCGCAAGCATTTTTGGAAAATACTCATCCCCGACTTCTTCTTTATAAGTTTCATAATCCATCAATTCTCCTTTTTGTCTGGAGATGATGTTTTGGATTCGTCTCGGGTCAAATTGCTTCACATCAAGGTCGGCTTCTTTTACGGCGCTTTTAACCGCCTTGAGAGAATCTTCTTTATCCAGAATGGAAAAATATCTTGTTAAACCGACAGCTTTGGCGTTTTCTTTCAATATGTGGACTCCCAGAGAATGAAAAGTGCTTACAAAAGGGACATTCTCGTCTGATAAATAAGGAGCCCTTTTTTCTATTAGTGAAGTTATCCGCTCCCGCATCTCTTTGGCGGCTTTATTGGTAAAAGTTATGGCAAGGATATTTTTCGGCAGAACGCCTTCTTTTATAAGATTAAAAACCCTATGGGCGATAGTTTTAGTCTTGCCGGCCCCGGCCCCGGCGATTATAAGGATAGGCCCTTCTTTGTGCAAGGCCGCTTCTTTTTGAGCCTTGTTTAATTCCGGCAAACTCATATAAGGCATAATAACTTATCTGAGTTTTGTGGCAATATTTTTGAATTCTTCTATCCCCTCTTTTATCTCCTGTTGGATTATTTGTTCCACTCCCGGGATATTATTTTTTAAAAATTGATTTATCTTATCGTTGTCGCCGGCTTGGTTTAGCGCTTCAAATTCCCCTCTGGCTTCTTCGGGGAGTTTCTCCAGGGTAACGGCGATTATCCTTTTAAGGAGGCCTTCCCCTAATCTTGATAGAATTTCATCTTTATCATTATCGGCCAATGATGAGAGTCCTAATTCCTTTAAAATTGAGTTTTTTATCTCTTCTTGCTGTATCATATATTTTATTTATTATCGCTATTAGAAAACCAGACAGTGTCATTGTTTTTAGGTATTTCAATCTTCACCGGTGATGATTTTAGCGCATCGTGGAGATTTTTTATTGAAGAGCCGAGTGATTTATTGTTTTTTTCTAAATGTTCTTTGATGGCTCTTTTTATAAAATACCCCGCCGTTTCGCCGTCTTTGGGATTTGTCCCCGTTTGGCTTATAAGGTTATTTATATATTCTCTGATTTTACCCCCCGTTTTAAGGGCGGAAATATTTTTCGCTTTCAGCCATTCGGAAGAATCCAAACCGTCTTTAGCTCCAATTCCCCAAAATCCTTTTGAGCCGAAAAGTTCGTTTACATCTTTTCTCATTATGTCGTCTGCCAAAGTAGTTATTTCTGGATTTTCCGGAATGTTTAAGGCGTATTCTTTACCGGTAGGAGTCTCGGCATTTTTAAGTTTAAGTCCGAGTTCGTTTCTTATCTTATCCATTCTTTCAAGAACGGCTTCTCTTGTTGTATTTTCCGCCCCCTTGACCATTTCACTCGCGTTAAAATCTTTTATTTGCCCCATTAGAATATCATCATGTCCGGTTATTCCTGTCTCCACACCGCCAATCTTACCCAAGCCGTCAGCGTGGATTATTTTTTCCCAAGTTTCCGGCTTGATGTCATTAAGGTAGGCCACCGCGCCTTTTTTAAGGACCCCTTGCCCCCAAAGAGTGTCGGAGCGCGATTCCAGATTCCCCACTATCTTATTGAAAGCGTTATGGTCTTTTATCGTCAATAAGCCTTTCGCTTGGTCCCAAGTGACGGCATTTTTAAAGTCATCGGCGCTTATTCCGTGGATATTATCCACATCGGCAAGATTATGCCCCTCGGCAAGCTTCACTAAATTGGCGGCCATATTTAAACTCTTGGCGCCGTCCGCTTCTCCGAAGATAGCCGTTCCTTTCAAGTCCATATGGTTGGCCGCCATCATATGAAAGACCCGCTCCAAGTTTCCCGGAACCCCATTCTTGCCAAGCTCTACGGAGAAGTCGGCAGTAAGGCCCCTTTCCACCGCTTCTTTGGTTGCGCCGCCTGCTATTTCTGCAGTATGCGCGGCGCTTGCCATGATGGGTCCAGCGCTAGTGTCTAGGTGAATCCCAGATGACGCTACCGGTGTTGTCGGCAAGTGAGAATCAATATTAAGATGAGGCGCCACGGGCTTTGGCATATTAAGATTATCGGAGATATTTAATTTTATGCCCGGTGCTTCGGGTGGGGTTAGATGAGCTGTGTTTGCAATCGGAATTCTTCCGGAATTAATAATTTTTTCAGCATCTTCTGTCGGTAAGAAATAATGATAAGCATCAATAACTAGATTAGTAAGACCTGTTGCGTCAGATATATTTTTGATTCCCTCCGCAAAATAACCGCTTCCAACAAGCATACCAAGCGTCGCGGCTTCTACAGCGTGTCTTATTGCTTCGGCTTGAGTTCTTTCTTTACCGCCTTTTTCAGCTGATTTTTTAAGCCAACCTTCTGCGGATATAAAAGTAGCCAGTCCGCCAAGAGTTCTTTGGGTTAGTTTTCCGGTGAAAGCGGCAGTGGCGATAGTTATGCCGACAGTTCCGCCAATAGCCGCTGAAGCGGAAGCGGTGGCAATAAGCGAACCGGATAATAGAAGTTTGTATTTTAAAGGTTGTTTTTTATACCACTCGCCGGTCGCTCTTGCTTTTTCCATTACCCATTCCGCTTTTCCTCCAATCTTCTTTTCGGTATTTTTATCAAATTCTCCAAGCAGGTCATTGGTCTCCTCTAGACTTATTTGTTGCCATTCGGGTATTTTACCCCATTTTTTTTCATAAGAATCAGCAGGGGTTTTTAAATTTTTAGCTCTTTCCGCATCTATTTTTTCAGCAACACTTTTAGCCGCCTTCATCTGCTCCTCAATAGTCAATTCCTTGGTCAATTCCTTTTCCGGCTCCGGAAGCAATTTCTCTTTCTTTTCCGCCGGTTCCGGCAAAAGTTTCTCTTCAAATGCATCTGTCAAATCTATTATCTCTTCTTCCAATTTTTTTTCTTGCGTTTTCCCCGCCAAGCTTCCAAGTGTCGGCTTTTTTGATTCTTCTTCTTTCATTTTCTCAAATCCCGCTATTTCCTGTTGAGTCACCGATTTATTTAGGAGTCGTTCTCTTCTTTCGTCTATTACTATTTTTTTTGCCTCTTTTAATTGTTGTTCCATCTCTCCGATTTTTTTGTCGCGTTCTTCTTTTCTATTTTTATCTTCTGTTGAGAAATAATTTTCTTTTGTTTTTTTTAAGTCTTTTTCCAATTGATATACTCGCCCGTCTGAAGCAGACGGCTTTCGTCCAAGTATCAATTCAAGCGACGGCTCTTGATGCATAGCCGCGGCTCCCAAACTTTGGGGCATCATTATTTTTACAGCTTCAGTGGTCTGTCTTTCCAGTCGCTTTTCTTTTTTATCGTCCTCAATTTCTTTTAGTATTTCCCTTCCTTTGGCTATTTCTTCTTCTGTCCGAGCCGTCACTCCAATAGGATAGACTGATTCTATTAGCCCTATACTTTTTTCCCAAGTGTCCATTTTCATAACTTCATTCTAGCTTTTTTGTAAAATTGAGGCAAATTTATCTGTGATTTTTGCCATTCCCCCTCTTTGAAGGATAAAATTTCTTATCCACACCTTGATTGACTAATGAGGGGGCGCTTTTATATAATATTAACAATGCCAGTCTAGCTGGCATTGTCCCTTTAAAGGCGGAATATCTGATAAAATACGGCTTATAAGGGTTTCAGGCATGGTCGCAGTGTTTAAATTTTGATTTTCGGCTTATTTTAACTAATTCAACAAATTCCGGCGAGCCTAGTAGTAGACATAAGACTCGCAAGAATAAAATATCCTTATTTTTCAAGCTTTTACCCCTAAAGGCCTCTTTATTGTTATTGAGTTTGGGATTGTCATTTTTCGCCCCTTTGCCGGTTTCTGCCGGTGTTTTCTCTTTTTTAAGCAATATTTTAGGTTTTTCTTCAAATAAATTGGAAACGACTTCTGGCTCCAATCTGCAAAATACGCAGTTCCTTCAGGCGGTTTTAAATTCAGACCCAACCCCTTCTAAAGGTGGCGGTGATATTACTATAGTAAACGGGAGCGCTCTTTTACCTGATACCGGTCCTTATGGCAGTATGGCTGACATTTCCGACACTAAGCCTGAAAGCGGGCAGATAGGCCTTTATGTTGTGAGAGATGGCGATAGTCTTTCTCAGATTGCCCAAATGTTTGATGTGAGTGTTAATACTATTATATGGGCCAATGATATAAAAAGGGGCAGTTTAATCAAACCCGGTCAAACACTTCTTATTTTACCGGTTTCCGGAGTTAAATATATCGTAAAGAAAGATGATACAATTCAAGGGATTGCTAAGAAATTTAAAGGAGATACTGACGATATTATTCAATTTAACGGCTTATCTGAAAATGGCGACCTTAGTGTCGGCAGTGAGATTATTATTCCAAACGGAGAAAATTCCAGTTATGTTCCTTCACCGACGACCTCAAGCGCTATTGTTAGGGGTACGGGCGGTCCTGCTTATTCTGGTTATTATCTTCGTCCGGTGGGAAATGCCGTGAAAACACAAGGTCTTCATGGGTATAATGGAATTGATTTAGCCGCGCCAACAGGAACTCCTGTTTTAGCTTCAGCTTCCGGCGATGTAATAGTGAGCCGAGGTTACGGCTGGAATGGAGGATATGGCAATTATATAGTTATAAAACATCCTAACGGCACTCAAACCCTATACGCCCATCTAAATGAGGTGATAGTATCCAGTAGTTGGCATGTGGTTCAGGGTCAGATAATAGGTTATGTTGGCGCTACCGGCAAATCTACCGGCCCACATCTTCACTTTGAAGTCCGTGGTGCCAAAAACCCTTTCTAAATTCTAACCCAAGGTGAGACCTTGGATTTTTGATTTCATAAAATTAATTATAACACTTTTTTGTTTTAAGTCGTAATACAGATATCCTTATTGCACTTTTTGCGGATATCTGGTAATATGGGAATATATATTTCAACTTAGATAAAACAAGTAAAACTATGGCGAACAAAGCACAGCAAAATAACAAATTTATGGCAGGTACTCACAAGAAGCACTTCTGGGGTAAGGATTATGAATACCAGAGTTTTTTGCCGTCTCCGGTAAATCATCCTTATGAGTGGCAAGACAAAAGAATTCCTGTTCTCTTGGAAGAAGCGATCCGGCTTGTTGGAGAATTGAACGCTTATTCTATTCTTGTGCCAGATGTGGACTTTTTCATTCAAATGCACGTGCGCAATG
>CAYIGM010000003.1:0-41540 GCA_964363045.1 uncultured Candidatus Saccharibacteria bacterium | reverse complement strand
AAACACGCGACCAGTTCGACAGTCTCTCGCCGGTTGACTACCGGTACTGGGATGACGAAGTGGCGAAGTATCTTTCCGAGAACGGGTTTACCCGTTACAAGCTCCTCGTGGAGCTTGCGCTCGTGAAGGTACTCCACCGCCGCGGGATTTGTCCCGAAGTTGTCGTCAAAGAAGTTGAGACGGCTTGCGGTCAAGTAACGACCGAAGAAGTGTACGAGGAAGAAGACCGGATTCGGCACGACATCCGCGCGCTCGTGAATTGCGTACGCGCCAAAGTCAGTGAGAGCGCGAAGCCGTACGTCCACATGACGGCGACTTCGTATGACATCATTGATCCGGCGAACGCCGCTCGCTACAAGGACGTGGTTCAACGGGTACTCGTTCCTTCGCTCGTGAAATTGGAGGGAGTGCTCATTACCACTACGCTCCGCGAAGCGGAGACGGTGCAAGTCGGCAGGACACACGGTCAGCATGCAGTTCCTATCACGTTCGGTTTCGCACTCGCCGGATACATCAGTCGTTTCGGCGGTTCCATCGAAGCGTTGAAGTCTCTCGCCACGGAACTTCCCGGAAAGTTTTCGGGGGCAGTCGGAGCGTATAACGCTTCCTCGCTGTTCTTCGATGACCCAGAGGGTTTCGAGGCGGAAGTGCTTGCAGAGTTGGGGCTCACATCAGCCGAGCACTCGACGCAAATCGTTCCGCCAGAGGCGTTGACCCGTCTCTTCTGCGAAGTCACGATTGTAGCGGGCATCCTCGCCAATCTGTCTGACGACATGCGGAATCTCCAACGGACGGAAATCGGAGAAGTAGGCGAAGAGTTTGAAGTGGCGCAAGTCGGTTCCTCGACCATGCCGCAAAAACGCAACCCCATCAACTTCGAGAATGCCAAGAGCTGTTGGAAAATCGTCGCACCGCGAATCGTAACGGTTTTCATGGACCAAATCAGCGAACATCAACGTGACCCTACCAACTCCGCATCCGCGCGGACTTACGGCGAGGTTATCGTTTATGTGGTTTCGACCGCGAAGCGACTGACGCGCACGATGAAGAAGCTCACTGTTGACCGCGCCAACTTGGAGCGCAACCTCGCCATGCAGAAGGGCTTGGTGGTCGCCGAGCCACTCTACATCATTCTCGCCGCGCAGGGACATCCCGACGCGCATGAGAAGGTGCGGACGCTTACGCTTCAAGCCCAACGCGAGGCGCGACCGCTCGAAGAAATCGTTGCCGGCGATGCAGAGATGAAAGACTATCTCGAAAAGATGACTCCGTACCAACGGCAGATTCTCTCGAACCCGTCTCTCTACACTGGCATCGCCGCCAAGAAAGCGAAAGCGGTCGCGGAAAAATGGAAGCAAAAACTCAACCTCAACAGAAAGGAGAAAGAGTAGCCGAACAGAGCAGTGCCTATGATCCCAAAAGAGGGGTATCATCAGAAATGGTGGTATCCCTTTTTTATTTTTTCGCTAACAATTTTTTTCACGCGAGCGGGCAAGACGCGGAGGGGTGTTTGATTGTCGTTATTGAGCCGAAAAACGAGGTTATTAACATAATTTTTATCAACTGAAATGCGCTCTAAATTTTCCAAACAAAAACCTTCCAATCGTTCGGCGGACACTTGTTTTACCGAATCATTGCGGTTGATTTGACTTTTTAATCGTATTATGCTTCAATAGAAATATCAAATCAGGTCTGTAGTAGGAACGAAGTCGGGTTTTTATCGTACAGTAGTCTGCGTTTGAACATTATTTATTAGTTTTTTCTTACGAATATGAAACAAGGAACAATCGCTCGTCTAACCGATCGCGGTTTCGGCTTCATCGCTCAAGAAGGGGGAGAGAAGGATATCTTCTTCCACTCTAATGAGCTAAAGAACGTACAGTTCGATGAGCTTCGCGAAGGTGACAAAGTTACATTTGACGTAGCAGAGGGTCCAAAAGGACTTAATGCCGTTGATGTTAACAGAGTGTAATCTTAAAATAAAAACCCCGTCGCTTTCAAGCGACGGGGTTTTTATTTATAAAACTATACTTTTTAATAATCTTATGGTATCATAATATTATCAAAAAATCTCTTACCGGAGATTTTTTTAAATATAATAATTTTAACCAAACCCAAAATGGAAATCCGCAATATCGCAATTATAGCCCATGTTGACCACGGCAAGACAACGCTTACCGATGCCATACTGCGCCAGACGGGTGCGGTGGATACCGGTGTAAGCATGGACAGCAACGCCTTGGAAAAAGAACGCGGTATCACCATCTATTCCAAGAACGCGGCAGTCTCTTACAAAAATACCAAAATAAATATTATAGACACGCCCGGCCACGCCGATTTCGGGTCAGAAGTGGAACGGGTGCTTCGTTCTATTGATTCCGTGCTTCTTATAGTTGACGCGCAGGAAGGCCCGATGCCGCAAACCCGCTTCGTGCTGAAGAAATCACTCGCTCTCGGACTTAAGCCGATTCTAGTTATAAATAAAATTGACAAACCGGCGGCCAACCCGGCCCGTGTCCACGACCAAGTCTTTGAGCTTTTTGCCGAACTTGGCGCCACAAATGAACAGCTTGATTTTCCGGTTATTTACGCGATAGGCCGAGAGGGGGTGGCCAAAAAAGAATTAACCGACGAATCAAAAGATTTAACGCCGCTTCTGGATATGATACTGGAAAAAGTGCCGGCCGCTTCAGGCGATTTAAACACAATCTTCCTTGCTCAGCCATTCAATCTGGCTTATGATAATTTTCTAGGACGTATCGCAGTGGTGCGGGTCTACAGCGGGAGGATAAGCGCCGGCGATACGGTATATATCAAAAAACAATCAGGCGAAACAAAAAAATATAAAATAACCAAATTATTCGCTTTTGAAGGAATCTCCCGAACCGAAACAAATACAGTAGAAGCCGGCAATATCGCAATGATAGCCGGCATACCGGATGTCTATATCGGCGACACCATAGCAGGCGCGCCAGAAGCGCCTCTTCTTGAAACTATCGCCGTGGATGAACCGACTATTGAACTTAATTTTCTCATCAATAATTCGCCATTTGCCGGAAGAGAAGGAAAATTTGTCACTAGCCGCCAGATACGAGAAAGACTTGAAAAAGAACTTGAAGTGAATGTCGGGCTTAAAGTAAATTTTGATTCGGCCAGTGGCGACCAATTTACAGTCTATGGCCGAGGAGAACTTCATATCGCCATTCTGCTTGAAAATATGCGCCGAGAAGGTTACGAACTTCAAGTATCACAACCACAAGTTATTACAAAAGAGATAGACGGCAAGTTACATGAACCATTTGAGGAGATAGTTATAGATGTTCCGAGTGATTGCCAAGGTTCAATCATTGAAAAATTAAGCAAAAGAGGGGCTATTCTTAAAAATATGGAACTTCACGATAACAGAGTCCTTCTTTTATTTGAAGGACCGAGCCGCGGGCTTTTCGGCTATCGCAACAAATTTGTCATAGACACGAAAGGCGAAGGGATAATGGCAAGCCGCAACATCGGCTACAAACCATATGCCGGAGAGATTGCGCGCCACGAAGCCGGTTCAATGATATCTCAAGTGGCGGGTAAGACATTGGCTTACGCCCTTGATAATCTTCAAACTCGAGGCGTCTTGTATATTAAAGAAAATACCGAAGTGTATGAAGGGATGGTAATAGGCAACACCTCCAAAGGGGAACAAATGACGGTAAACCCGACTAAAGGCAAGCAACTTACCAATATGCGCGCTTCCGGATCCGATGACGCGATAAAACTTGTGCCACCTCAGCTTCTTACTATAGAAAACGGCCTGGAAATTATGGGAAAAGATGAATATCTTGAAATTACCCCCCAAAGCGTCCGCTTAAGAAAGAAAATTCTCCACCAAAAATAATCTTGATTTAATTTATATTTAATAGTATAAATTAAGATGGATAGGTAAAATAGCTCATAAAAAGGAGGAGTGTTATGAAGATGATTACAGCCAAATGCGGGCATGATGTATTCATAAAAAATCCAGGTTATAGATTCCAGCTACTGGGAGAAGCAAGAATAACTTCTTTTTTAGAAGAAACAAAAGTAAAATATTGTCCGGACTGCATGAGAAAGATGACTATAAAATGCGCCTGGTGTGGCGGGCAGATTCTTTTCGGCGATAGAATTACTCTTTATACGCCTATAAGCAAGGACTTTATACCGCCCAAACACGCGGTCGTATACAGAAGATATCCTTTCCTTCAGCTGGTTGGGTGTTTAAAGAGAGAATGCCTTGATAACCCGAAGACAGACATTGCTGGGATATGGGAAGGTCACGGAAAAATCACGTTCACCAATGAAGAATGGGTAATGAAAACAAATAAATAATTAAAGATTAAAGAACGAAAAGGGGCGCGAAAACGCTCCTTTTTTTTAATAAATTAATACCTGAACTTCATTTATTATTTTTTCAGCTCTTTGCCTCTCAATCTTAAATAATTTAACAAGGTCCGGAGCAGAATAAGGAGCAAGGTCGCGCGCCAGCATCATATTTTGCCTGACAAATTCTTCTTGCGCGAATTTATTGACGGAAGGAAGCACGGTAATAGGGTAGAGCTTATTTTTCATAATGATATCTTTAAGATTTTCTTTGGCAGGCGACCTCCAGCTCGTCAATTTCAATCCTCGACAACATCCATACTTTTCAGCTGTCTTTGTAAATTTAGTATTGGTTATAAGCCACATTTTATGATTATTGTGCGAAGACTCTTTTCTCTCCTCAATAAAAGCTATATCGGCAAGACGCGCGTCAGCATACATTGCCACATCTATATGAGTCTTAAGGCCGGAGCTGTTGTGATATTTAGCTTCAACAAGGAAATGTTCATTGTCTTTATAAGCGACAATATCAACTTCATGAGTGACACAACGGCCTCTCATTATTTGATTCAATCTCACTTCATAGCCCAAAGAGCTTAAAACCACGCTCAAAAACTTTTCAAAATTAAATCCGGCCGGACCAAGCTCGGCAATTCCTCGCTTGAGACTGTAATTGGTGGCAACAATAAAATCATCTTTCATAAGATATTGCGAAGCTTTTCTGAATATTTGAGTGGTGGACATACCCGGCTTCAATTCTTTGCCGATTTTAGAGCAGACTTCCTCCACAAGATTTTCCGGCGCGCCGGCTTTTTTCAAAGAAAGACAAAATTTGCTTTTGCTAAAAGCTTCTTTTTCGCCAGATGATTTTAATATCTCCATAATTGAATTATATACGAATTCGGAAAATTATAAAAATTTGACATAATTTTAAATATGAGTTATCTTATATAAATAAAGGAAATATTGCGCCAAAAAAGGAGGAGGTATGATTAAGGATTTATTGAAAAGAGTGCTGGGGAAAAAAAATGAGAAAGGAGGAAAAAAGGCGGGGGAGACGCCGATGATAAACGCAATAAAGAACAACAGTAGTTCATTTAAACAAAAAACAAAAGGGGAATGCCCTAATAATTTTTGTCCCTTTGTTTTTGAAAAAGGAGATAACGAAGCGCTGGAGAGACACTTCAATGACCAGCACCCGCCTGACCTTACAGAGAGGATCAGGCGCGCCGGACTATAAAGCGCTTCAACACAAAAGCACCCAAATCATCGGGTGCTTTTATTTTTGCGCAATATCCTATTTATTCATTTTATTCGTTCACGAGAACTTCCTCTATGATAATCGGATTGACGGGGATATCTTTATAGCCGATATCTTCCTTGGCAATCATATCAACCACGCCCATTCCGGTTATAACTTTTCCGAATACGGGATGTTTGCTGGTAAAAGGAGGTTTGTCAAAGTCAAGACCGGTGTTATCAACAAGATTGATAAAAAACTGACTGCCGCCCGAATTTGGTCCGCTATTGGCCATGGCAATCGTTCCCCGCGCATTTGAAAGACCGGCAACAAATTCATCGGCTATCACATAGCCGGGTCCGCCGGTTCCATAAAGCGATGTGTCTTCACCGCGAGAATTCGGGTCGCCACCCTGAATCATAAAGCCGTTTATAACCCGGTGGAATTTTGTTCCATTATAAAATCCTTCTTTTGAGAGCTTCAGGAAATTGCCGGCGGTTATCGGCATCTTATCCATAAAAAGTTCAATTTCAATATCACCTTTATTTGTCTTTAACACTACGGTTGGATTATTCATTTTTTTCATTGGCGTATTTAAGCCGCTATTATCTTTCTTGTTCAAAAAAACAAAAAATCCAATCAATCCGATAAAGATAATGACGCCGGCTGTTGATAATAAAATTTTTAAATTTTTCATACTTTTGATTTTAGCATTTAAGCTTCTGACTTTCCAATAGATATTTTCTAGACAAAACTCCTCCATTCATTAAAGAGCGGAGGAGTTTTGCGTGATTAAATTAAAATTTAACCTCTATTTTTAGACCAACAATCTTTGCAGGAAACAGGATTGCCTTCTCTCGGCTCAAAGGGGAGCGACCTTATATCAGTGCCGCACTGACTGCAAGTCCAATTGCCTTCAACCATTTTGCGCGGAGAAAAATCGCCCTTTCTGCCGGAACTGTGGCAATCTCGGCAAGTAAGCTGGTCCAATCTTGAAGGGTCAGGATTAAATGGAAGCTGATCAATGCTTTTTCCGCATTTTCCGCATTTCCAATTTCCCTGAAACATCTTCCTTGGGGAATCATCAAATTTTTTAAACGCCATACTATTTTCTTTTTTTTAAATAAAACGACCTTTCAACTCTAAGCCGCTTTATATATCGACTTATTTAAAATAATTTTATAGACATTACATAAAAAGTCAAGAAAAAGATAAAAAAAATCGTAAAGTCATAAAAACTTTAAAACTTTTGACAAATAAGCGATAATGACTTTAATTATGAAAAGTGAGATTTTAAATATTTACAAACCCCTGGGTCTTTCACCGCTTGAGGCCATAAATCGCTTTCTAGGGCAAAATGAGGCCTATAAAGGGCTGAAAATGACTTACGCCGGCAGGCTTGACCCGATGGCAGAAGGGGTGCTTCTAGCGCTGACGGGGGAGGCGGTGCATAAAAAAGACGAATATTTAAAACTTGAAAAAGAGTATGAGGGAGAAATTCTATTCGGAATTGAAACTGACACTTATGACATTTTAGGCATACCTGCCCAAAAATATAAATTAAAAATACCGAACAATAAAATAAAAGAAGGGATTAAAAAATTCCACGGAAAGATTTCTTTACCGCTCCCTCCTTACTCTTCATACAAAATAAAAGGGAAACCTCTTTTTGTTTGGGCAAGAGAGGGAAAATTAAACGAAATTGAAATACCCGCCAGAAAGACAGAAATATATGATATAAAACTTATAAAAACTTCTGATATTGATTCAAAGAACCTCCATAAAATAATACGAGGGCGTATTGATAAAGTCTTCGGGGACTTTAGGCAAAATGAGATTAAAGATAAATGGGGGAAAATATTAAAAAATAAAAACCCTGAAAAATTTCAAATAGCAAAAATAAAATTTTCCGTATCAAGCGGAACATATATCCGCTCTATAGCGCATGAACTTGGCAAAAGACTCGGCGGTGGCGCCATCCTTTACTCCCTTGTGCGCACAAGGGTGGGGGAGTACGAGGCGAAAGATTCTATTAGACTTTCCTAGAGAATCTGGCGAGTAATTTAAACGGCTCAACCCACCGTGGTGGGTTGAGCCGTTTAGCTGTCCAAGACCCCTCGGGGAGGGGTCCACTCGGGGAATAAAGCCCGCTATTTTACACCCGAGCTTTTGGTGCTATAATGGAGGTATGAAAATTACTAAAAAATTACATCAATTTACGGAAGAAAGAGCGCTTGTCATAATAACCGGCGCTCAAGAGGTTGATTTTCACATCGCTTCAGACGGAGAGATTAACAAGATTGACTCATTTAAACTTGAGAAAATTCAATTTTCAGATGATGAAGGGTTCTTCGGTAGGTCAGGCGATGGTGGCAAAGTAGCCTCTTCAGGTTCGGTTAAAGAATCTATGAAAGAAGAGTATCGCCAAGAATTCTTAAAAGAGTTAAAAAAACACCTTAAAGAGATAAAAGAGAAAGAGAATATAACCGGAGTCTATCTCTTCACACCGGATTATTTACATAAAATGGTGGAAGAAACGATGTCAAAAAGTTTGCAAGACAAAATAAAGTTTGTAGCTAAAGGTAATTATTACCACGAACACCCTTTTGAATTGATAGAAAAAATAAAACATGTTTGATAAATTAAAACAATTAAAGCAAATGAAAGATATCTCCAGCGCCATTCAAAGTGAAAAAATTGAGGCGGAAGAAGAGGGGATTCGTGTCGTGATAAACGGCGCGTTTATGGTGGAAGAGATTTTACTCAATCCGAATTTAAATCAAGAGGAGCAGGAAACGGCGCTAAAAAACTGCCTTAATAAAGCGGTTAAAAAAGCGCAAATGGCGGTCGCGCAAAAATTCTCCGGCTTAATGTGAAGATTTCAATTTATTATTAATAATATTAACAATAAAAAATATTATGGAAAATATAAATCCAAACGACCGCATAAAAAAAATTTTAAAAATAGCCGTAATTTTTATGATTTTAGTTCTTTCTTACGCCACTCTTTCTTTCGCGTCCTCTTACGCCAGATCAATAGCTCCTGCATCTCTCAAAAGCTTTTCCGTATCAGGCGAAGGGAAAGTTATGGCGATACCGGATATTGCCCAGTTTACTTTCAGTGTAATAACTGAAGGCGGGGTTGATGTGGCAAAACTTCAGAAAGAAAATACCGGCAAAGCGAATAAAGCTATAGAATTTATCAAAGCAAAAGGGATTGAAGATAAAGATATTAAAACTCAAAGTTATAATATAGAACCGCGATACCAGTCTTTCAGTTGCGGACCGGAAATACTATACGGCGCAGACGGCGAAGGAATGAGCTATCCGAATTATCCAGTAAGAAAACCTTGCCCACCAAGCGAAATAGTCGGCTACACAGTGAGTCAGACAGTGCTTGTTAAAATCAGAAACTTTGATAAAACCGGCGATATTTTAAGCGGAATTGTTGAAAACGGCGCCAATACCGTTTCGTCTTTATATTTTACGATTGATGACCAAAAAAAGATTGAGGGAGAAGCGAGAGACAAAGCTATAAAAGAAGCTATGGAAAAAGCAAAAGCGATAGCCAAATCGGCAAATTTCAGATTAGGCGAACTTATATCCATCAATGAAGGATATTCATATCCGATGCTTCGCTACAGCGCCGGCATAGCATCAGAGATGAAAGACAATTCCGCGCCAACGGCTTCCATTGAGCCGGGGTCGCAAGAAGTGGCAATCAATGTGACTCTTCAATACGAGATAAAATAATCTGAATTAAAGATGATTATTAGAGATGTTTCTATTATGATTAGCTGTATCTTTTCCGGTAAATTTTTTATATAATAACAATAAACATGCCGGAAAATAATAATGAAAATCAAGAACCGCTAAACCAAAAATGTCCTTTTTGCCAGAATGAATTAATCATAAAAAATGCCCTTCTATTTTGTCCAAAATGCGGAATATTCATAGGGGAGCCGAAAACTTTCACCGGCTCATTTACAAATACCGGCAGTATAGAGCGCGAGACGATAGCAAGAGAGAAAGAACGGGAAAAAATGAAAAAAAGTCGCATCCTCTGGCAAGTATTCATAATAATATTCATAATTGGAGCATTTGTCTCCGCGTATCAATTCAAACTTTGGAATTTTGTTTTCGGGATTGATTATTCTCCCATAAAAGAGATGCAAACTGAAACGCCTTTTACTATTTATCTGCCTAAAAAAATACCCTTGGGTTACGCGCTGGAAAAAGAAAATATCAATCCTGTTTACGACAGATACGGCAAAATCGGTTCTCTCAATATCATTTACAAAAAAATGGGCGACGGAACGATAGAAGTTTCTCTATTTCCAATAGATAACGGTTTTACCTCAAACGGTAAAACGGAACAAGAGCTTTTCAGAGATATTTCCAATGGCCGTGATTTAGATAAAATTTCATCCGGCAATCAAGATATCTACATAAAAAATTCGGAAATTATACTCACTGAAGAAGGCAGAACATCTTATACGGCGTTCGCCATAACAAACTATAAAAACATCTTGTTCAAAATTGAATATAACGGACAAAGTTGGCTTGATGAAAACGAACTGAAAGATATTGCCGATTCACTCGCGACAATTTCAAGTTTATAAACTTAAAAAAATTATTTCTTTGTCTGCTTTAAGACGATAAATTCGTTCTTGTTTCGCGCCGACAATACTTTATCTTGCAGTTTTTGAGGCAAAAAGGGGATTAATTTGCTAAGTTTTTTTTCATCAGGAGATAAAATATCTTCCCATTTGCCGATAGGCGTTAATATCTCCTTTATTTTTTCCAAATCAAAAGAATATCTTTCCTGAAGAGATTTTGTGATAAAACCCTGCGAACCAAAAACCCGGGCGATATTGCCGGAATCCATAAAGGCCAATATGTCTTCGCGGAGCTCTTTCAGCCTTTTCTTATTTTTGTCTTCATCATCTTTTATTTTAAAAAATTCTTCTATAGCCGAAGCAATCTCTTCCTCGCTTTTTGTCTTTGGTTTATCTTTCTTATATTCATGCGACCACATAGGACAAATCTTCTTATAACCGCAATAATCGCATAAAGCGGAAGGGGTAGGGGGAAAATTATTCTTTACTTGATTTTTTGTTATTTCTTTTATGGCAGTCAGGATAAAAATTTTTGTTTTTTTTATATCATCTTCCGAATTTTGCTTCTCAACGGTAATCTTCTCATTATGCTTTAAAAAATATAATGATAACTTTACTCGCAAGGCGGGGAGATTGGGCCAGCGTTCCCGCAAGGCCAAATGATAAAGAGAGAGTTGAAAATTATCTTTCAATGTTTCAGCTGAAGGCATCTTCTTGCCGGTCTTATAATCAATAATCTCATATTCATCGCTTTTCGGGTCTTTATCTATTCTGTCTATGATTCCGACAATGGTGTGGTCTTCATCAGTCTCCTCGTCATGCAAAATCACGCTGAAACGGCTCTCCAGCTCCACGGCGTTAAATTTCCAAGGCTGATTCTTCTTATAAAAATTTTTTATAATTTTTATCCCTTCTTCAAAATAAAGTTTTTCAAATTCTTCTTTTTTTGAAGGATTCGGCCATTCTATTAACTCGGATTTTTTATTCCATTTATCCGTAAAGAAATTGATTACTTCATCAATGGCGGGGTAAAGCGGTCCGCGTTCAAACATAAATTTTAAAGCCGAATGGACAAGGGAACCGAAAACAGCCTCAATGCGCTTGGGTGCGGGAATTTTATCAAGATTCTGATATTTATACTTAAGGGGGCATGTCCTGTAAGTATCAAGAGCCGAATAAGATGTTCGCATAAATTATATTATATCACACAAAACTAAAAATAATCAGGTTTAAATCCAATCATTTTTATATATAACTATATTATTAAAGGGAAGCGGGGTTTAGGAAAAATATAGTATGTCGCACAATATACCTTTTACGACCTTCCCGTAATCTTATTGAGTAATCTTATTGGGCAAAATCTACCTTAGGAGCGTCTAGCATCATATCCGTGGGCTTGCCCGCCTTTATCCTTTCCATATTATCCACAAAAGAAGTCCATAATAAATTCATAAAAATATCATTCCAAAAATAGATTACCGGACCGGCTAAATAATCAGACCAGACGGTTTTCGCAAAATTCCAAATATAAGAAAAATTATTTTGTACCGGTTCGCTTTCTATAATACTTTTTAAATTAATATTTAAAATGCTTAATATAAGCACGACTATCACAAAAATGATTATAAGCTTTATAAACCCTTTGCGGCGTGACGAATAATCTTCTTTAAACATCATATATGTATTATAAATGTCATTTATAAATAAGACAATGGATTAAGATACCACTCGCGCGGGGCCAAAGGGAGCGTCATCTTTGTACCGCAAACTTTACTTGTGATAGTGCCGACTTCAACCGCTTTAGAAGCATAAACCGTAAAATGAAGGTGCGGACCGGTCGAATATCCCGTATCGCCGGAATAACCGATAATTTGACCTACTGTGACATCATCCCCTTTCGTCGCTTTTATAAGCGAAAGATGCGCGTAAAGTGTGGTTAAATTATTAGGATGCTCTATTAAAACCCATTTGCCGTAAGATACGCCGGCGCATTCTTTATCAGTATCTCCCGTGCCAATCACTTTACCGCTCTTAGCGGCTTTTACCGGAGTGCCTATACTCGCTCTTAAATCAACTCCATTGTGCCCGCCGCCATTATACACCTGCGGATTCTTACTTGCAAAAGGAGTATTGCCAAAATATTGAGTTATGGTCACTTCATCAAGCGGCCATTTTAAAACACCCGAACCAACAGCCGGCAAAGAATTCGGGTCTATCTCCACCCGAAGCTTATCTTCAAAATCTTTAATCTCTTCCTCCAAAGCATTTTTTTTCTTTAGTCTATCGGCCAATAATTTTTGATAATTGGATTCTTTATTTTTTGTCTCATTCAAAAGCCGGCTATTTTTGGATTGATTTATCACCACCAGAGACTTTTGGTCAACATAACGCGAATTTAAAGCTTCTAATTTTATCTTCTCTGTTTCTTTATCGTTTTTCTGGCTTTCAAATTCTTCTTTAAGCTTATTAAGCTCATTTAAATTTAGACCCACACTCTTCTGGAGATTCTCCATTCTCTCTATATCGCTGAAAAAATCAGAGAAATTATCATTAGCCAAAGCAATCTCAACCATGGACTGCGATTCATTTTCATTCATCCTTCTTATCATTTCAGACATAATGATTTTTTGATTTAAAATATCATTTTGTTTTTGTCCTATCTCAAAAACAAGCTTATCTATGCCAAAACCCGTCTTTTCAATTTGGCTTTCCGTATAAAGAATGTCGGCCTTGAGTTTTTTTTCAGTCATTTTAAGTTTTTTGATTTCATTGCTTAAAGAATTCCCTTCTTTGCCCAATTTCTCTATTTGAGCCTCATATTCATCAATCTCTTTTTGCAAATCCTTCAATTCATTATTCCTGCCTGCTATTCTGTCTTTCAATTCATCGATAAGAGAAGCGTTTGTCTTAACGACAGAAAAAAAACTGAAAAAAATAAAAAGCAAAAATAATGCCGAAAAACCGATTTTATATTTTTCCAATCGCATTTTCAAGACGTTTAATAGCTTCATTTTTCCCCAATATTTCAGCGACAATAAAAGGGTCGGGTGATTTTTCTCTGCCAGTAAGAGCAATGCGGAAGGGCCACAACACATTCCCTCTCCCCCATTCTCCGGCATAGCCCCATAAAGCATTTTTTATAAAATCTTTATTAAAATCATCCTCTTTAATACTGCTCAAAACATTGATAATATGTTCAAGATGAGATTTTGTTTTATTCATATCTTTTTCATCTCTCCAATTCAATATTTCTTTTTTACAGTCCGGCAACCGGAAAAAATAATCAATGGAATCTTTGATGTCGCTGAATCTCTCAATTCTTTCCGTTTCAAGTAGCACTATTTTTCTCCACAAACCAGCGTTTTTCTCTGCTTCTTTTTTAAAATCATCAGGCAAAAATTCAAATAATTTTTTTTCTAACTTCTCAATAGGCATAGTTCTAATATATTGCTTATTTATCCAATTTAATTTCTCAATATTAAATACCGCTCCGCTCTTCTGCACCTTTTCCAGCGAAAAAAATTTTTCAAGGCTGTCTAAAGAAAAAATCTCTTCATCATCTCCTCCTTTGCCTTGAAAAGACCACCCCAATAGAGCCAGAAAATTAATCATCGCTTCCGGGATATACCCTTCCTCTTTATATTTATTCACAGAAACAACTCCGTGGCGCTTGGAAAGTTTAGATTTATCAGGCGCTAAAATAAGCGGAATATGCGCATAAATCGGCCTTGGCGCGCCTATCGCGTCTTGTATTAAAATCTGACGCGGAGTGTTTGATATGCCGTCATCTCCGCGAATTATGTGCGTCACTCCCATTTCAAAATCATCAACAACAACGGCCAAATGATAAAGGGGATTTTCCATATCTTTCGCGATAATAAAATCCCCAAGCTCCGTCGTGTCAAATTCTATTTCACCGCGAATTAGATCTTTAAATTTTATTTTTATGTTCGGATTTTTAAATCTTATGACCTCGCTCCTTTGACCCTCCTCTTTCGGCTCCTCTTTTGAAAGATAAGCGCTCCCCTCTTCCACCATCTTTTCAAGATATTTCTTATAAATATCCTTTCTTTCCGATTGGCGGTAAAACTTGCCGTATCTTATTCCGAGCCAATTTAATCCGTCAATAATATCTTTCTCATATTCCGCTTTAGAACGCTCCGGGTCAGTGTCCTCAATTCTTAACACCATCTCTCCCCCATTTTGTTTGGCAAAAAGATAATTGAAAAGCGCCGTTCTCACGCCACCCAAATGAATCGGTCCGGTCGGACTCGGGGCAAAACGAGTTATAACTTTAGATTGATTAGCGCCTTGATTCATATTTGATTTATATAAAAACATATTTAATTATGCTCCAGAGTTAAATTAATTATTTCTCTCGCTATTTTGCGCGCGGCATCCGGCTTGGAAAATTGATTGGCTCTATTTTTAATTTCCGCCAATTTATCTTTTTGAGACAATATTCTGTCTATTTCCGAAAGCAAGATATGAGGAGAAAGATTTTTTTCTTCAATCACCTCCGAAGCTCCGGTACGAGCAAAAGCATAAGCATTTTCTCTCTGATGTTCTTGAGCGGAGCCTGAAAGAGGAATAAGAATGCTGGGCTTTCCCCAGGCGGCAATCTCAAACACGGCAGACGAACCTGCGCGCGAAATTATGATATTTGAAGCGGCGGCGGCCATTTTCATCGCCGATTCGTTCAAAAAGCCGAAGACGCGATACCTGTTTTTATACGGCGATTTTTCAAGAGCGACGGATTCCATCCCCTTAACTTCCTCCAAATTATTTTTTCCGCACTGATGGATAATCTGATATTTTTCCACCAACTCACTGGCCATACCAACGGCAACATTATTTATTCTCAAAGAACCCTGGGACCCGCCCAGTATAAAAACAACCGGGACGGTTTTTTCCAGCTGAAGAAACTCGCTGAAGCCTTCTTTAGGCAAAGTCAGAAGCTCCTTCCTCACCGGATTGCCGGTCACAGCGATTTTTCCCCTGACTTTTTCCGGAAAATAATTTATTGAATCCGGAAAAGAAACGGCTATTCTCTTGGCGAATTTTGAAGCCCATTTATTGACTCTGCCGGGCACAAAATCAGACTCATGAATAACAACGGGGATTTTAAAAATTTTTGCGGCAAAGAGCGCCGGGAAACTGGCGTAACCGCCTTTGCCAAAAACAACATCCGGAAAATCCGTATAAATTATCCAAAGAGCCTCCAGCGCGCCAAAAATAATTTTAATCGCGTCTATTATATTAAGCAGAGAAAAATAACGCCGAATTTTGCCTGTGGTTATTTCTTTAAAACGAATCCCTTTTTCATCAAGCAATCTCTTATTATACGGTTCATCAGACATATAAATAAGCCTGGCATTAATAAGCTTTTCCTTATCTATTATATTATTTAATTCATCAGCAACAGCAATAAGCGGATAAAAATGACCGCCTGTTCCGCCACCGGTAAGAACTATTTTCATAATTTAATAATACATCATTTTAAATATTTAAAAAAGTGTCTTTATTCGCCCGCAATACAATACAATATATTTTAAAACTCCGTTTATAATAAAATCGCCCCTCAAAAGAGGGGCGATTTTATTATAAACTATTTCTTCTTTCCTTTCTTTTTAGCAGCCATTTTTGTTTATTGAAATTATTATTAAAATTGAAAGAAACTTGACCAGTATGTCCCCTTCATCTTATTTAATTATCTTCTTTCCGTAAAATTTAGCAATGTAATTTGCCAAAACTGTGGATAAGAATAAATTTACGCTGAAAAATATTATCTAACGAGAAGCGTATTTGGAAATATTGAGCAGAATTCCAACCTCTATCATGGCAAATACGAAAGCTGAAGCGCCTTGAGATACGAAAATAAGCGGTTTTCCGGTAAGGGGCATAATCCCTATCATCGCCGCAATATTGATAAAAGACTGAACTACTATAAGCATCACAATACCGGCCGCCAGAAGCCTGCCAAACATATCCGGCGCGCGAGACGCTATTAAAAATCCTCTGTATAGAAAAAAGAGAAACAATCCTATTAAGACAACAACTCCTATAAAACCGAACTCTTCAGCCGCAACAGAAAAAATAGAATCTCCTATCGGTTCGGGCAGATACTTAAACTTTTGCAGACTCATGCCAAATCCTCTGCCATAAAATCCTCCTGAACCCACGGCTATCAGCGATTGTTTGAGCTGATAGCCTAAATTTTGATTATCATAAGAAGAATCAAAAAATACCATTACCCGATTCATAAGATGGGGTTTTATCATAACAAGCGCTAAAAAAGCGATAATTCCGATAATGATTAAAATGGCCAATTGTTTATAATTGGCTCCCGCAATCCAAAAAATAGCGGCACTTGAAATACTGATGATAAGAAGCGTCCCTATGTCAGGCTCAGCCGCCAGAAGCAGCGCAACGGAGCCAATCATTAAAATAAAAGGGACTAATCCGAATTTAAAAGATTGGATTGTTTCTTTATGAGAAGAAAGCCAAGCTGAAAAATATATGATAAAACCGAGTTTTAAAATTTCAGAAGGCTGAAAAGAGACAAAGCCTAAATCAATCCATCTTTTTGCTCCGCCGTGTTCAAAATTAAGCTGGGGAATAAAAACCAAAAGAGAAATCAAAAAAGAGAATATAAAAATAAAAATAGCGTATTTTTTCCAATTCCGATAATCTATTTTATAAGCCGCAATAAGAGCCACTCCGCCGATTAAAAATCCTATTGTAAATTGCTTAAAAAGAATTTTATAAAAAGAGGCGCCGTCTCTCGCAAGCAAACCCATGGCCGATGAAGCAAAAATCAAAAATCCGCCAAAAACTAAAATCAAAAAAGCTATTAGAAAAAATTTGTCATATTTTCTTCTCACCATAAAAATATTATTATTTACTCCTTATCACCCTTCCCGCCATCTCAAAAGACGGCTTGCCGTTTATAATCACACGGTCTATTCCCAGCGGCAACCGATAAGGAGTATTATAAGTAGACTTATCTTCTATAGCCACCGGGTCAAATACGACAATATCCGCATAATTACCATTAGCAATAACCCCTCTGTCTTTAATTCCAATGACCTTGGCAGGGGCAGATGTCATCTTATAGATAGCGTCTTCCCATTTTATAATCCCCTTTTTGGCAAAACTGCTTAAAAAGCGCGGGAAAGCGCCGAAAGACCTCGGGTGCGCGAGGTCTTTCATAATCTCTGAAGTGTTGCTTGAAACATCATAACCGACCCCATCGGAAGCCAGTATTGAATAATTTTCCATCGCTATCTCTTTTATATTCTCTTCATTTATAACTTCGCTGAATATTGAAACTTGAAGATTATTCACTTCCAGCAGATTTAAAATCACTTCTTCTCCGGTAATGCCTGATTCTTCCGCTATCTTCTCTATTGTTTTGCCCACGCTTGAAAAATCATGCAAAGTTGAAGCGATTGTTATTTTATCGTAATGCAAAGTCAAACTGTTCAAATAAGACACCAAATCCTTTCTCTCGCCTGAATCGCGCAAACGCAATATGTCTTGGACTTTTTCCCTTCCGTCTTTTTTAATCCAAGCCGGCAGAAATTCAAACAAACTTGAGCCTGTCCTTTCGTATGGGAAAAAATCGCAAGTAATGTCAACCCCGTCTTTTCTTGCTGTTCTTATCATTTCCAAAGCTTGAGGCAATACCGACCAAGCGCTCTTCCCCAGCGCTTTAAAATG
The DNA here is from genome assembly GCA_964363045.1 of uncultured Candidatus Saccharibacteria bacterium. Taxonomy (GTDB): domain Bacteria; phylum Patescibacteriota; class Minisyncoccia. The sequence continues at coordinate 23,615 of CAYIGM010000003.1, read as the reverse complement.
AGATATTTGCGTACGCGCCCTTGAATTCCTCGCCAGATGAAGGACTTTGGAAAGAGAAGATAAAATATTTTTTCCTTCATCCTCAAGATGATGTTTAACCAAAGCATCATTGCTCTTGACCTCTTTCAAAATTTCCATAACATTATCATCCCCTAACCTAAGAATGCTCTCCGCGCTCAGACTGGTTGATACGCCGAAAGCCCCTTCTTTAATGGAATTTTTCAATACCAGCTTCAATTGATCTAAAGCTTCACCGTCAACTTGCTTTATTTCGTCCAAAACGGATTTATATAAAGTATCAAGTCCGACTAATGTGCAAAAATTGACTCCCAGCCGGCGCTTATCAAGCTCGCCCAGCATTTCTCCGACCGTGCGCCAATTGATATTCACTTTAGAAACATCCGTCCATTTGGATAAAGCTTCCGCCGCTTCTCCGGAAAGAAGCGGGGCGAGAGACGACCCGCAATTACCGCCGAGGATAGTAGTCACCCCCTGGCGGAAAAAACTTTCCTGCCGAGGAGAAGAAAAAAGGGTGAAGTGAGTATCAGAATGAGTGGTCATATCAATAAAACCCGGGCAAACATATTTACCTTCGGCATTTATAACATCATCAGCGGTACTGCCGGAAAGTTCGCCTATTTTTTTTATTTTATCGCCCGAAAGACCGATGTCCGTCTTTTTTCCCGGATTCCCTTTTCCGTCAAAAACTATACCGTTTTTTATCAATGCAGAATAATGAGCCATATTTTTTATTATAACTTTTTATTTATTTCCCCGCTAGAGCGATTATCATGCCTATTAGTGCAAAAATTATACTTATAATCCAAAACCGCATAGTCACTTTATACGACGGCCACCCCAAAGCTTCAAAATGATGATGAACCGGGGCGACTAAAAAAACTTTTTTCCCGTTTCTTAATTTTTTTGAAACTACTTGAATTATAACGGAACCGGACGCCACAAAAAGAGGAAACGCAATAATGGGAAGAACCACCGCGAACTTGGTAAGAAAAGCGACAACGGTAAGAGTAGTGGTCAGCCCGAGTATGCCTGTTTCTGTCATATAAAAACGGGCCGGCGGTATATTAAACCATAAAAACGCCAGAATTCCGCCAGCCACCACGGCGCAGAAAGCCGCCAAGTCTATCTGATTTTGAAAAAAAGCTATCCCCGCATAAGCGGAAAATATCGCGGCAAAAATCCCCCCGGAAAGGCCGTCTATGCCGTCTATCACTCCGCCGGAAAAAAGAGCGAGCATTGTTATCATAAAAAATGGAATAAACAAAAGCCCAAGTGATACTTCGCCGTAAAATGGGATGAGGATGCTTGATATGCCAAGCTTAACGAAAAACCACCAAGCGCCTATCGCTCCGATAGCCAGAACCATTATTATTCTTTCCGACAGTTTAAGTCCGCCGGCAATATATTTTCCTTTTCCATAAATAACCAACAGGTCATCAGCAAGCCCAACCATAGAACCGGCGAGCAGAGTAAAAATAGGAAGCCATGTCTGCGAACGGCTTAAAAAATCAAGTTTATCAGCCAGCGGATTTGAAGATATGACTGAAAGAAGCCGGAATATGATTATAACGATAAGCGAACTGCTCCAAATTAAAATACCGCCCATTCTTGGGGTGCCGACTTCTTTTTCTTTGTGCAAATTGTTAAAAATCGGTGTCCCTCCTCCGCCAAGCGCTTCATTGCGCGCTTTTTTCTTCCACATTTTATGCTTATAAAGATAATGCGTTAAAAGCGGAGCCAGAAAAATCCCGATAAAAAAGGCCGCCGTAGCTGGCGCAAAAACTTTAAAGACGTTTATTATCATCAGACAAAATTATACCACCTTTTGCCAAATACGCAAAAAAACAACTTATTCGTCCTATGGATGTCGCATGTCCGTAGCCTTACCAGCACCAACACTAATGTCCAACACCGAGTGTTGGACATTAGTGTTGGACATTGGACTTGACATAATATCTAATCTAAAAGAGAAAGGATTATTTAAATTATCTCAAGCTTTCAAATGTCGCCTTCATCAATTTTTTCATATCTTCAAACCTTCCTTCTTGCGAGGAACCGAGCACCACCGCCACTACCGGATGCATAAAACCGGCATCAAAAACAATAGCCAGATTTCCTTCCGCCAAATCGGTAAACCCCGTTTTTGAAGCAATAATGCCGGAAACATTGGCGGTTAAAATATCCGTATTTATTATGCTGTGTTTAGCTTCTTTAGAGCTAAGTTCAAGCGTTGAATATTGTGTCGCCTCCAGAATCCTTGAGTCAGTTTTCAAAACATATATAAAAAGTTTCGCCATATCTTCCGCCGAACCGTAAGCGCCGGACATATTTTTAGACAAATCAAGTCCGGTTTCATTTAAAAAATAAGTCTGCTTCATTCCGATTTTTCCGGCAAATTCATTCATTTTTTTTATAAAATTATTTTTATCACCGCCAAAAGATACGGCGCTCACCGCCGAAGCAATCGCCGAAGCGCCGTCATTTGAAGATTTAACGACTGTAAAATCCAAGATGTCAGAAAATCTCCATTTTTCTCCGACCAGCAATTTATCATCCCCTGCCTGTCTTATCGCCTCTTTATTTATCTCTACAATAACGCCGGGCAAAACTTCATTTGAAGCGACAAGGACGGCCATCACTTTAGCCAGAGAAGCCAGCGGGAGTTGCGCATTTTTATTAAATTCAAAAATAGGCTCATTTTTCACAATATCAAAAACATAAACCGCCTTGGCTTCAAGTCTAATATCATCAAACGGATTAGCTTTAAATTCGCGAAAATTAGAATCGTTATCTATCTTATTCGCCGGCAAGAAAAAAAACAAAACCGCAAAAAACGCCAAAATAACGACAATAAAAATTATTATTTTATAGATTCGTCTCATTTAAATTACGAGTTTCGCTATGAATTTCGCCGGTGCCGGCTAAATCTTCTTCAAGCTCTTTAAAAGTTTCGTTCATCTTTTTTTCAGCTTCCGCCATATCAGCAACAGAATGCTTCATCTTTTCATTGAAATCTTCATATTCCGGCAAATCACCGGCTTTCTCAATGCCTAAAAATTGCAAAAGTTCAAAACTTGGCCTGTATGTAAACGCCCTCCGGTCGCTTGGGCTGGCGACCCTCTCTACAAGCCCCCTTATCAGCAGATTCCTCAATATAAATCCGGAATTAACTCCTCTTATATAATCTATCTCCGATTTTATTATCGGACCGCGATAAACCACAATCGCTAACGTCTCAACGGCGGCTTGAGATAGTTTAGAATCATACTCTTCTCTAGCCATTTCCTTTATTATGTCCGACACTTCAGGCGCAGTGGCAAGCATCACAGAATCCTCTTTTCTAAGAAGCCTGATGCCCCGCGCTTGTGATTTCAAATCTTCACCGAGTTTTAAAACAGCCGTTTCCACTTCGCTTTCCGGCACCTTCAAAAGCCCGCTTAAGCTTTTTATACTTTGCGGTTCTCCTTTCATAAAGAGCGCGGCTTCAATTTTATTTTCCAAATTCATAATATGTTTTACGCTTTTATAATGCTGATATTTCCAAAATGGTCTTCCTGGTTAACTATCACCAGTCCGCGCCGCGCCAGTTCAAGCACCGCCAAGAAATTCACTATCATTTCGCTTTTATCTTGCCCTTCTTTATTAAAATCGCTAAAACTCGCCTGAATCCCCTTCTCTATTCTTCCTATTATATCTCTTATCTTCTCCTCAAGACTTACCACCTTCTTTATGGCCGCTTCAGGGAATATCTCCTTAATAGGAAGATTGATTAAAACTTTTTTCAACGCCTCAAATAAAGTCGCGACCTGAATCTCCCGAGGTTCTATAAATTCCGGCAAAAGACCGGAAAAAGATTCTCTCTCATAAAGTCTATTCTTACCAAATCTGTCTCTAATATTAAAAGAAAGCCGTTTTATATCTCTATAAATTACCAGTCTCTTTTCAAGGTCGCCAATGCTCTGTTCTTCTTCTTCAGTAAGCTTCAGACTCGGCAAAAGCGATCTGGATTTTATAAGCATAAGAGTGGAAGCGACCAAGAGGAAACCGGCCGCCTCGTCTATTGGAAAATCCCGCAGATTCTTTACATATTCAAGATATTTATCAGCGACTTCAGTTAAAGAAACTTTATTTATAGAAAGTTTCTCCCCTTCAATAAGTTCAAGCAGAAGCTCGAAAGGCCCTTCAAATTCTCCTGATTTTACTTTATAAGACTGAGTTGGATTCACATTCATATTTTTTTATTTCTTTTTCTTTATTTCTATACCCAGCTCCTCAAGCTGATTTTTTGGCACATCGCTTGGCGAGCCGGTCATAAGCTCCCGCCCGTCGCCCGTCTTGGGGAAAGCTATCACCTCGCGGATATTCGGCTCATTTTGAAAAATAGAAAGAAGACGATCAAAACCAAGCGCTATCCCGCCGTGAGGCGGCGCGCCGGATGAAAGCGCCTTAAGCATATGACCGAAATCTCGAGAAATACTCTCTTCATCCAATCCTATTACTTCAAGCGTCTTCTTAAGCATGCCGCTCTCATGGCTCCTTATGCTTCCTCCGCCTATTTCCAAGCCATTTAAAACGATATCGTATTGGTCGGAAAGTATTTCGCCGATTTTTTCTTTGTTAAGAAACGCTTCCTTATATTCTTTCTGCGGAGCCGAAAAGGGATTATGAGTAAATGTCCACTTATCGTTATCGGTTTTTTCAAAAAATGGAAAATCAATCACCCATAAAAAGGCCAATAAATTAGGATTATTTTTATCTTCTCTTATGTCCGGTCGGTCATTGCCATATTTTTCCATTGCTTCCTTATAAGAAATGCGCGGAAAAGGTTTCTCTTGAATTATTTTTTCCGGATATAATTTCTCCACCGTTTCAATTAAAATATTCTCAATAAGATTCATTATGTCGTCGCTTGAAACAAAGCTCGCCTCAATGTCCACCTGAGTAAACTCCGGCTGTCTGTCGCCTCTCGTATCTTCATCGCGCAAACATTTGGCAATCTGAAAATATTTCTCAACTCCGGAAGCCATCAAAATCTGCTTATATTGCTGAGGCGCCTGCGGCAGAGCGTAGAATTTCCCTATCTCCAATCGAGAGGGCACTATGTAATCTCGCGCCCCCTCAGGCGTGGATTTAGTAAGAAGCGGGGTTTCCACTTCTATAAAATCCTTATCCGATAAATAATCGCGAATGAATTTGATAACCTTATGGCGCATCCTAAGATTCTTCTGCATCCTCTCTCGACGCAGGTCAATGTAGCGATATTTCAAGCGATGCTCTTCGCCTATCTCATACCCATCACCGTTTATCTCAAAAGGCGGAGTTTCCGCCTCGTTTAATACGCTGAGTTCCAAGACTTCTATCTCCACCGCGCCCAGAGACTGGTCGGCATTTATCATTTTCTCCGGTCTTTTATTCACAATTCCTTTTATCTCCACCACCCATTCCGGACGAACTTTCTCTGCCGCTTCATACACTTCTTTATGATTAGGCAAAATAACCAATTGCGCCTTGCCGGAAGCGTCGCGAAGGTCTATGAATACAAGCTTACCGTGGTCGCGCCTTATATCCACCCAGCCGGAGAGCAAGACTGTTTCCCCTATTTTATCCTTTATATCTTTGATTAAAATTCGTTGCATAAACTTGATTCTACCATAAATAGCAGAAAATTGAAGTCCTATTATCCAGATATGATAATTGCCATAATTTTTGGCAAAAGTTATACTAATTTTAAGATAAATTACGCTATTTTAGCGTGAAAAATGGTCGGAAATCGCGATTATTATTTAACTAAAATTTTAATTATGTTTGGTTTAGAAAATATTTTTGGAAATAAAAAACCGGAAGAGGCAAAAAATGAATCAGCAAAAGAAGTATCTACCGAGGAATCAATAGAAGAAAGACAACCCGAAGAGACAATAGATAAAAAAGGGATAGGTTTATCTCCGGAAACCAAAGAACGGATTAGCGCCAAGCGGGTGTTAAATCCGGATGGAACGGTGCGCGTGCCGACAGATGAAACATTTGAAAACGACCAAGAGCGCGCCGCTTAATCACCCGCGCATAACACGCAACGCGCTCCGTATTAAAAACACCCCCTCAAAACGGGGTGTTTTTAAACTTAATGTTTGACATTAAGCGGATAAACCTACTTGAAATTCATGAAGATTCCTGTACACGCCATCTTTCTTTTTTATAAGTTCATCGTGTTTGCCGGTTTCAACAATCTCCCCCTTCTCAAAGACAAGTATCTTATCCGCTTTCCTCACCGTACTTAAGCGATGCGCAATGATGAAAGTTGTCTTCCTTTTCATCAATCTTTCCAAGGACTCCTGGATTATTTTCTCTGACTTGGCGTCAAGCGCGGAAGTCGGTTCGTCAAGTATCAATATCTTCGGATCGCGCAATATCGCTCGGGCGATAGCCACTCTCTGCTTCTGCCCTACGGAGAGCTTCACTCCCCTCTCTCCCACAACCTGGTCCCATTTCTTGGGGAATTTCTCTATAAAGCCGGCGCAATGTGCATCTTCCGCCGCTCTTTTCACATCATCAAGAGAGGCGCCAAAACTGCCATACTTGATATTCGTCTTTATCGCTTCGTTGAAGAGCACCACCTCCTGAGGCACCACGCCAATCTTAGAACGAAGAAATTTTAAATTCAACCGCTTCACATTATGTCCATCCACCAAGACTTTCCCCTTATCCGCAAAATAATACCCGGAGATGATATCTATCAAGGTGCTCTTGCCCACGCCCGATTCACCGACAAGCGCTATTATTTCCCCGGGATTCACTTTAAAATTAATATTATTCAAGACATACTTTCCCTTCTTATCGTATGAGAAAAAGACATCCTTGAATTCAATCTCCCCTTTTATATCATCAAGTACTACTGCATTCTCAGGCTCATAATTTTCAGCATGAGTAGATAATATCTTCTCACCTCGCTCAACGGCGATCATTCCGTTTTGGATTGTCTGCCAATTTTTGCCGAGGATAACAAAAGGGCCAAAAAGCACCATCGCATAACCATTAAACATCACTAGCTCACCGACGGTCATTTTGCCCGCTTGAATAAAGATGACGGATAATGAAAAAATGGCTAATTGGGTTGCCAGGATAACCAACCGCTGATAGAAGCTGAGCCCCTGCCAAGCACGGAAAATATTCACCCAAATCCCCATAGCTTTCACCTTGAAATTATTATACATTTTTCTTTGCTCATATTTTTCAGAAACAGCCTGCTTCACCGTCTGAGCATTAAAAATAGCGTCATAAGCATCACCGTATGCCTTACCATATGCCCGATGCCCTTTTCTCTGGAGATGCGCGAGGGGACGCACAATATATAAAAGGATGATGACATAGACAATCAAACCACCGAGCATAACCAAAGCCAAGACCCAGTTAATTAAAAACGCTATTGTCAACGCGACAAAAATACTCAAAAATTGCGGCGCCAGATAAATAACGACATTATTAGAAATAGTCTCAAGAGAGTGCGCGGCTTTATTTATCCTATCACCTATCTCTCCCATTTTATTCGTTTTGTGAAAGGACAAAGGGAGTCCTAAAAGGCAACTAAAACCTTTCGCCATATAACTGGTGAAAATATCTTCTCCAAGCATGGCACTTTTTAGATTGCTCCTCCAATCAACTACATTAGCCACGAGCTGTGCAATCCCCCATATGATAACAAAGAAGAGCCATAAGGGCATCTCTATTGATGTGCCCGCGAAAATCTCCCCCGGAGAAATAATTGTATCAAAAAGACGCCCCACTAGATAAGGCACCGCTCCGTTTGCCAAAGCGGAGATAACGCCAAGTACAGAAAGCAAGATTATCTCACTCTTATACTCAGCCAGATAGCGCAAGATGATTATAAACCCCGCGTAGAATTTTTTATTATTTTTTAATTTTTTATTTTCTATCACAACGAGATAATTATAACATGAACTTAATATGTTCAACATTGAATGCCAAACATTATATCAAAGTCATCGTCCTTTGAGAGTCTATTTATTTTTTTATGCCCGCATTTTTCACACTTGTGGAGGATTCGCCACCCGCCGCTTTTCTGCTCAAAAGAGACGGGCTTCATCATCCCTCCGCAATCCGCGCTCCTGTCGCCCGGATTCACATCCACATGCTTACTCCACAAACACTTGGGGCAGTGGTTAGTGTAGCCGTTGCCGGAGACTCTCTTCCCGCAATGCCCGCACACAAAATCCTCAATATTCCTGCGGAATTTTTTAGTGTTTATATTAGAAATAAAAAATAATTTACTTATAAAGTATTACCGCGAGAACATTGCCTTTTCAACCAGCGCCATCGTTTCATCGGCATTTTTAGCGGCAATTTCCGCCCCCCTCTTTAAAATAAATTCTATTGTCTCTGGGTTGCGGATAATCTTTTCCCTTCGCGCTTGAAAATCAATCAAAAATCCCGACACTGAATTGGCCAGCGTTTTTTTAAATTCCCCCATCACTTTTTTTCCTGACATATGCTCGGCAATAATCTCATCAATTCGCATCTTATCATTTTCATTTTTTGATAATTCTTTCGCTATAATTATATTACTTAGAAGTCCGTCGGTCATTTTACCTTCCACTGAAGTGACGGCTTTTTTTATTTTTTGGACGGCGCTCTCAATATTATCGGTCAAAAATATTGCCCCTTCGGGAACTGATTTGCTCATTTTCCCCTTCCCTTTGAGAGAAAGGATGCGAAGCGATTTCATTTGATAAGTTTTAGGCGGAGGAAAAACATCTCCGTAGCGAGCGTTAAATCTTTTAGCCAGCAGACGAGCAACTTCCAGATGAGATTCCTGATCTTCACCCACCGGAACATACTCCGGCCGTTGAATTAAAATATCAGCCGCCATAAGCACCGGGTATAAGAAAAGCAAAGCATTGGCCGTTTCTTCCCGGGCATTTTTTTTTAATTTATCTTTAAGAGCTGGTACCCTTAACAGTTCAGCCACTGTTATATGGCGGGATAAATAACTCATCAAAGTAAGAATTTGCGGAGCGATTGCCGATTGGATAAAAATCGTCGTCCTTTCAGGGTCAAGCCCCAAGGCCAAATAATCAGCAACAACCTCATGGGTAAATTTTTTCGCCACTGACGGTTCACTATCCGTAAGAGCGTGCATATCCGCAACAAAAACAAGCGGGTTGATATCGCGCTCTTCGGCCATATCAACAATGGGCTTGATCGCTCCTAAATAATTAGCAATAGTAAGGTCTCCGGTGGGCCTAATCCCTGTAAATATTTTCACTTTATATTCTTTCTCCATAATATATTCATATTATACAATAAATACTATTTTATCCATATCCGCCATTACGCTAACACTCGCCACCGGATACTCAATATTATTATAAAAAAGACCCGTTGATATTATCGCGGGGTCTTAGGCTGGACTTCAGCCAGTGGAGCTATTTAATTCCTTTCTTATACTCTCTCCACAAGGATTGCCACTTCTTCTTAAAGACACCGAGAAGCACCTCGTCGTAGTATCGGCCATTTACAAACCTCTGCCTCTTAAGCAATCCTTCTACTTCGTATCCGCATTTAAGACTATAAGCGATACTCCTCTTATTGAAACTAAATACGGACGAGAATATCTTCCTCAAGTTTAGCGTATTAAAGGCATAATTAAGAAGTATCATTTTCGCATCAGTGCCATAGCCCTTGCCCCAACAATCTTTCTCCCCTATCATAGCGCCAGTGGTGGCGATGCGGTCTTTCCACTTTATGTTATGCAAACCCATTGAGCCGATATGCCTGCCTCCAAATGTCTCTATGGCGAGAATTATGTCCTTGTTTTTAGAGACCTTTTCAATCCACTCCGCCTCGGCTTCCTTGGTCATCGGCAAATACCCTTCCACATACTTATTCACTTCCGGGTCGTTAATCCACCGATAAATTGAATCCAAATCCGTCTCTTTGCATAAAGGCCTAAGCACAACTTTCTTCCCTTTGAGAAAAATCACTCTCTTTTCGTCCGGCTTTTTCATCTCTTCAATCTTCTTCATCTTTCTTCTCCCTGTTTAGATTGTTAACGAACTATTTTTTACTAGATAAAACCCCGGCTTTCATCCAGCCGGGGTTTTTCTAATTCTTTAAAATAAATTTTATTTTATATAAGAGGATTAAAACTATCACGGTTGAATAAAAACTGTTCATCGCCAGATGCGACAAACGAGCCACAGGTCATTGCGATTCTTAATTTCTTATTAAATTTGTGATAATTTCTGTTCATATTTTTATACTAATACACACCGAGGATAGTGTCAAATCAACATGGCTTATTTAAGAAATTCTTTATCAATCCAACCTTTTTCAAACGGAGCATCTTCTCATAAGCAATAATAGAAGCTTCAAGAGACACACAAGGTATAAATATACCATCACACTCAACGACAACTTTATTACCTGAAATATTTTTTGACCAAGCGAGATTATCCACATTACCAAGAACCTCCACTTCAATACCCTCAATATCAAAAAATGTCCTCCATGAATTTCTACCCTCGGTCTTATCGAAATACACTTCTTTCGTTTGGTATTCTTTCAGACGAACAATGATCTCCTCTAATATTTCCGGAGTAGTTATAATATCTATATCCCTTGGTGACACATTAATTCCATGCAAATAAAGGCTCATCGATCCTATCACAAGATATTCCAAACCCTCTAGCTTGAGAATCGTCATTCTTAATGCCTTTTTTAAATTTATATCCATTATTTATATTATTTTAAATATCTATATATATAATTATTCATTAGAAACATCGATTTCCTTTAAAAAAGGTTTCATATCTTCAAACCACTCCAAAAGACCTTCCTTAAGTGAGGCAGGTAAAATTTTATATTTTTTTAAATCTTCTTTTTTAATAATCACAAATTCAATATGATATTCTTTGCTATCAATTTTAATATTTTTCGGAACATCAACTTCAAATACAATATTTATTTCATGCTGAGATATATTTTCATCTATGGGAAAAATATTTTCACATACTCCGATAAAAGAATTGATTTTATAATTGCTATCGCCAATTTCTTCGGTTAACTCTCTTAGAAGTGCCGTTCTTGCAAATTCTCCATCTTCAACATGTCCTCCGGGGAGAAAAAAATAATCTGCATTTTTAGGCTTACATAAAATAATTTCATTCCCACGAACAAGGAACCCGCGGGCAATAACATGTATATGGGATTCCGCCGCTTGAAATTTTTGCATATATTATCAATATTCTATCATTTTTCTTAATAAATTCCATTATCTTTTTATAAAAGCTCTTTTTCATAAAATTTTTTGCCGATAGATGCCCACCTTTTTTTTAATTTATTCCAATTTTTCATAGAGAAGCGATAAGATCCTCCGAAGCCTATTTTAACGAACTTACCCATATGAATTAAAGCTTTTTATATATTTTATAAAAGATATTGCCTCTTGTCATTCAACCATCGCTCTTATTTTAACCTACACACAAAAATCTTTGGGCGAAGATATGCGCCCACCGATGTTATGAATTTTAATTCTAGAGTTTTTACTATCTTAAACTCCGATTCTTGAATAGTCTTTTCCAGAAGTTCGCTCTCATTCGTATAAATAACCAGCCTTCCATCCGGGCTTAATACATCTTGGCAATATTCTACAAAACTTTTATACAACTCCTCCAAATCTTCGTCATTTGATATAGACATACCAAACGGCAAATCAGATGTTACCGCATCAAACTTCCCAAAATCTGGCTTATCAAAAATATCCGCCTCTTTTAGTTTGATCTTTTTAATCAATCCGGCCTTCTTAATATTTTGCACCGCTAAAGAAATATGTTTTTTATCATTATCAAAACCACCTAAATCCTTTAAGTCTGGATAAGATTGACTTGCCTCAATAAGCAATGTAGCGCTACCGGAAAAAACATTCAGATAGGTTTTTGCCATCTCTAACGCGCAAAATGAATTTACAGCATATGCAATAGTCGGGTCCATCGCCCCGCTCATATTTTTAACTTTGTAGCCTCGTACAGAAAGTGGCCGATGAGTGATCTGAATACCTATTTCCCACACGTCATCTGATTTTATAATATGTATTTTCATGTCCGCTTCTTCTTTTTCCATCACTCCATATGTTATCTGTATGTATTCAGCAATACTACGAACTTCCTGAGAGCTTGATCCGGCGCATGTTATCTTAAAAGTTTTAAACGCATTTTTGTCTTCATTGATGACCATGTCTATTAAATTACCTACGATTGATTTGTGATTGGAAATATAAAGTGGATTGTATTTAAAATCCTGCAACACAATGTAAGCTCGAGACACACTTCTTAATCTCTTAATCTCATTGAGGTCTTCTACATAATCCAAATAGACAGAATCATTAATTTCTTTGAGTGTATGAAGCTTTGAATACTGATTTATCTCACCTAAGACAACATCCCTTAGACCTGTTATATAAGATAATTTGATTTTTACCCTCGATTCATTCATATATCTAGTTTAATCTGCTCAAAAACATAAGTAAACTAGCAAGTAAACCATCTTGTTTCCATCTCTCTACCTCCTTTCTATCCGCCGCGGCGGATTTGAGTGTTTAAGCAAAATATTATTTATTTCTTCATCAACGATAACATCTTAGAGTACTCTTTATTTATCTCTTTTGTTCTTTCCTCTATTGTATTTAACCCATATTTGATTCTTCTTTTATTGAGATTCTTTCTGTCCTGAACCGGCTTTACAACAGCCCTTCCGTTCTTAAAGATAAATTGTGTACCAAATTTTTGCTTTTTACTTTCAGCTGATAAAATCCTGTCAGTAAGGAAAGCCAAATTTTTGGAGTGAGCCTGCTTATTTTCTACCACTTCTCTCAAAAGAGCCAAACACCTCTTTTGAAACTTTATATCCCTATCAGAGTGCTGGACTAATAGCCAAAAAGCATCGGAAGCTCTTTTCCCGACTAAATCAAAAGTTGGCCAACCATATTTCTTAATAATTTCTTTTGCTTTTATAATATTTTTAGTATCACAATTATAAATACGCTTAGCTAATTTCTTATTCTGGCTATCGTTTACGAACTGTTTTCTTGCTTTTTGATCCATTGATGCCATTTTTAAGACTTTCTGTTGTAATTTCTTGTTTCTAATCATAGTATTATTTCATAGTATTATTTTAGCATTTTGATCTTAATAATCAAAAAAGGGAGAAACGAAATGTTTCTCCCTTTTCACTCGTGAACTAGCAAATGTGCGATGGCCTCTCCAATCGGCATACCCGTCCTTTCTGCGACAAAACTCCACTGTCCATTTGGATTTATTTCCAGAAAAACATATTTACCATCAGGTGTGAGTATCATATCTATACAACCATACTTTAGTCCTAACTTCCTTACCATGCAGAAACATTTATCTTTAATTTCTCCAGGTAGATGATATTTTTTGAGTTTAATCTCACTTCTACGCCAATCGATTTCACTGTCACTCTCAACTCTAGCGGGGAAAATATCATCACCCACTACAGTTATCCTTAGTCCGTATTTTGTGGGGACTAGCTTCTGCATAATAACTGGCGACGACCTCAGCCTTTCTATTTTTAGCATTATCTCCTCTGTGACTTTGTTAGTGTAGATCATACTATCTTCAGTCTGACTGAGAGCTAAAGTTTTAATTATCATTTTCTTATCACAATATTCCCAAAAATCTATTGCTCTTTTCGGATCAGAAGTGATAAGAGTATCTGGAATATCAAATCCGATTTCTGAAGCCAGCTTTATTTGGTATGGCTTATTCTCGGCTTCTAACAGTTTGTAGTAGTCATTGATCCACATCCTGTCAGATAGGCAACTGGCAATTGAACGCCATATTGTTAAAAACTGCCTATGGATGAATATTTGATGTCTTGCTGGCTCTATAGTTCTCAAGACCTTGGGCAACAACGGCTTCCAGTACCATACGGATGTTGCTTCATTTAAATCAAAATCTTTTCCACTTATATCGGCAAATAACATCGCCTTGTCATTAATAAGGGAAAATCCTATAGCTTCTCCCTCTATGCATTTGTCGGCTTTAAAGATGATGACTTTCTTTTTGCTTATTTTCTTGATTTCATCTACAACGGTCTTGGCCTTGTCTGAACTATTTCCGATTATTAAAATCATGTCCATCACCTCCTTTTTATTAGTTAAGTGTTAGTTAGGATGGGAGAGGAAGTGTCCTCGCCCATCCTAACTAATGTGCTTAGTCGGGACCAGCGGAGTCAGGTTCGTCATAAGTTCCCTGAGTTGTACCAGCGAAACAAACCTGTCTACCACTCTTGTCGTAGACGACATCGACTTTTTCCGCCAAATCAAGAATCAATGGCATTAGATTCGTTTTCTTCATCTCTCTACCTCCCTTCTATCCGCCAAGGCGGATGGTTTAAGTTTTCAAAGACCAAACTTCTCTACTTTCAGACTACCACCCCCCATTAGATCGTCAATCAATTCGCGAGAGACAAGAAAGATACTACTTCCCACTCGGCAACTCCACGAAGAAGGTGCTCCCCTTTCCTTCGCCAGCTGACTCCGCCCAGAGGCGGCCATTGTGTTTAGTGATGAACTCTTTGGCCACATAGAGGCCGAGACCGGAGCCTTCGGTGTTGAACTTGGAGGCGTCTTTAGCCCTATTGAATTTCTTAAAGATTTTCTCCTTCCGTTTCTGTTAAAATTTTTTCAAAAAACGGCTTTAGTGGTGGCAATTCCTCTACTGCAACCCTCCAAACGATATCTTCATCAATTCCAAAATATTCGTGGATCAATTTATCCCTCATTCCCGACATATTTTTCCATGGAATGTTAGTGTATTTATTTTTTACCTCATCCGGTATTTTTTTAACAGCTTCACCTATTATTTCCAAACTCCTTACCACTGCATTTAAAGTCTTTTTATCTTTTTCAAACGAATTAAAATTCATTCCACTAACAAAGCTCTCAATGTCATTTATTGAGTCAATAATATCTTGAAGATAATCCAGATAATCTCTTTTCATCACTTATATATTAACAACTTCCGCTAATATCTGTTTTCCGATTCTGGGCTTAAGCGCCCTTTTAGATACCAAATCAACTTTTATTCCTGTTATATCCGAAAGATAATTTTCCAGCTCTATAAATTTTAACAATCCTATCGGTTTTTCAAATGTGACTAAAATATCCAGATCACTCCCTGCCTTTGCCTCATTTCTTATATACGAGCCGAAGACACCCATGCTTTTCACATTGTATTTTTCCTTTAAAATCGGCAGGGTTTTATTTAATTTTTCAATAATAATATCCTTTTCCACAGGTGTATTATACCATAAAAACTACCGTCAAATCTACTACCCCCTCGGTAGCTCCACGAAGAGCGTACCTTTTACTTATAGATATTGTTTGTTTTTAGGAAAACAATGGACACTTCATCATTGTATTATCTACCGAAATATCTTTCCTAACAGGAATGACGGGGATCAAATCCCCATAAGACTTATCTATTTTTTTATATTCCAAGAGATTCAACAGGGATATAATTTCACTGTGCTCCTTTCTAGCTTGCTTGATATCAATATTTTTCACCACTGTCTCAATTTCTAAGAATCCTCCAAGGCCATAGACATCATCAAGATGTATTCTTGTATTCTTATATATCCATAAATTTCTTTTCTTTCGAACAATATTCTTTTCACCATATATAGATGACAACTCTAATTTTATCCTTCCGAGACTTATTTTTGGCATATCTATGATTTGATATTCAGAGATCTTGGATCTAAATTTATTTGGCCTCTTATAAAAAATTAGCTCAAAGACAGAATGATTTATCTCCCTTAACTTCAGTCTTCCTTGGTCACAATGATAATAGGTGTCTATTTGAAACAATTCGCCATTATATTTAGCGCCTTTTTTTCAGCACGCCGATAATATCATCAAAATTATCAACTTCTACTTTTAATTCAATATTTTTCATTTTATGTTCTTTAGATATTTAATACCATCTGCTGCACCATCAAAATAAAGTTTATCATATCTATTAAGGACATTTTTTAAAAAATCTAACTGTCCTTTTTTCTCTACTTTTAAGCCTTCTTCTTCAAATTTATTTCTCATAATATTTTACCCTCTCTAACTAAGCGGCAATTCCACGAAGAAGGTTGAGCCCTTCCCCTCCCCGGGGCTCTCCGCCCAAAAGCGGCCGTTGTGCTTCTTGATGAATTCCTTGGCCACATAGAGGCCGAGGCCGGAGCCTTCGGTGTTGAACCTAGAGGCGTCTTTAGCCCTGTTGAACTTCTCAAAGATTTTATGTACCGTCTCTTCACTCATGCCGGCGCCGGAATCTTTAATATACACAAGGGCGGTGTTCTTCCCCTCCGGCAGGGAAAAGATAATTTTCACGAAGCCGTCCAGCTACTACGATAACAAAGATTCAAACAATTTTTTTGTGCCTCAAACGCTTGTTGTAATTTTTGATGTTGACTTTCAATCATAATATATGCATTCTATATATTAGAAATGTACTTTGTCAATTAAAAAAAATAAACTTATCTTAAGGAGGACAAAGATGAAAAGACAAGCATCATTACTCAGAAAAGAATTTTTTGGCGGGACAATCAGCAATGCAGTCTCCGGAAAGAGGATATACATTACTCCACTAGAATTCCAACAGATAAAGAACGAGGGTCTTGTTCCTTATAATCTTCGGATTGAATTGAAGACGACGTCAACCGAGGTAATCATCCGTGAACCAAGCACTCTCCCTGCTGATAATTTCAGCGCGCCAGATATAATCTTTTTTGAGCTCTCTCGTGCATGCAATCTACACTGCACTCATTGCCTTAATGACTCTAGTGAATCATTACCTGTCGAGTTATCTCATGAGCGAAAAATCTCTCTCCTTGAGGATTTTTGTATGTCTGGAGTTCAAGAAGTTCGCTTCACCGGAGGAGAGCCTCTTCTTATATCTTCAATCTTTGATTACATTTTAAAGATCCGAGAAGCTGGTTTACGCGCATCACTGGGTACAAACGGAACACTTATCGATGCTACAGTCGCAAAGCGTCTTTCCGAAATTGGTCTAAATGTTGCGATTGTCAGCGTCGATGGCCTCGAAGATAGGCACGATTCTATTCGAGGGCTTGGAATGTTTCAAAAAACTCTTAAGGGTATTGAGTTTTTAATAGAAGCTCAAATTCCTGTAAGAGTGAACCTCGTTGCCATGAAGAGCAATTTGTTGGAAATCCCTCATGTGGTGCGATATTTCTCTGACCGAAATGTACCAATAATGATCCGGAGGTTAATCCCGTCAGGAAGAGCAAGTAATGCGCAAGAAATGCTGACAACTGATGACTATAATGTTCTGCGCATCAAACTAGATTCATTTCTTTCTGACCCAAAGGGAATTGTCAGTGGTCATTATCTCAAGGAAATTGATACCGCCCCAAGAATCAAACTCCCGTTCGCATGGCACAAGTGTAAAGCTGGACGGCGAGGACTTTCCATATCTCCGAATGGCCGTGTTCATACTTGTGGTTTTTTAGAGCCGTTAGGAGTGTCCAGCGTCGGGGATTTTATGATACAGAATCTTTCTTCCTTCTGGGGAAATTCCTGCACCCCCGAAATACACTGTATGTCCGCCGCGATGGCAGAAAAAAAATAATCTCACCCGTAAGATGAGGAGAAAAAAATGATTATAGGATTTGCTGGTTTTCATAGTTCGGGAAAATCACATCTCTGCCAATATATGGAAAAAAGATTTGGATGGAAATGGCTCTTGAAGCGAGCCCTACTAAAAGAATGGTCTGACATTGGGGAAAACGAACCCGCATGGACTGATTGGTATCGTAATCTCTATCGAACGATGGGAGGGTATGAAATCATGCATCACCTGCTAAGGAGAATTGAATACGACAGAAACCCAAATAATGTCATTCTTCTTGATGCTATTCATACCCCCGATGAATGGCGAGCCATTAAAGAAGTAGATAGCGAAAGCACCTTGGCGGGCGTATTTATTCCAAAAGAACTAAGACTAAAGAGGAGTAGCCCCGAAGATCTAACTCTTGATGATAGAAGAGCGCGACATTGGCATGATAAAGAAGATTATCACTGCCTTCTCTCTCAAATAGAGTGGTCTTTTTGCGGGATAGCATCACAGGAATTACAAGCTTTAGAAGCAAAAGCTCTTTTTGAGTATCTTTCCGTGACCGGAAAAATCAAATGAATCGTTAATCTAAATTTACTTCTTAACCCCCCTTATTTTATCAAGAATAAGGGGGATTTTTTTGAATAAAAATACTTATTTATAAACATATTAAAATAAGTTATTATATAGTAATGATTATCAAAACTAAATCAACACAAAAAGCCGGCGCCATTATTTTGAGCAAAGATGATCAAAATAAAATTGCTCTGCTTTATCGTGGAAAACAAAATGATTGGTCTTTTCCCAAGGGGCACATTGAGGAGGGTGAAAATCCGACCGCCACAATGAGGAGAGAGATCAAAGAAGAGACCGGGCTATCTATAATAATTCTACGAGAATTGCCGGGTATAAATTATACACATCCAAATGGAGGCAATATCTCGACAAAAATGTTTTTGGTACAATCTGAGGATGATACCCTTTTAAGGCCGGAATTTAAAGAAGATAATATTAAATGGATACCAATAAATGAGGTATCTTCGATATTAAGTTATAACAACTTAAAAGAATATTTTAAGGAAATTTATCATCTCATCAAAAAGTAAAATTATCCCCTTTAGCGATAATCCAAAATTCATTAATACCGCATAATGGAGCAAGTAACCTCGCTATGGTATTATTTTTTAATAGTATTTCAAAAGACTGCGGGAAATTTGTTTCTTTAAATCCAAATCCAAAAATATACTGAATAAAAAAATCTTTTCTGATCAATTCTCTCCAGTATTGTGTTGATAAATATCTTTCATCTCCAATCCCTTTAGATCTATATTTTTTTGACATAGAGGATGTTGGTATAACAAATATCACAAGAGGAGCTACAGAAAGCTGTATCTTCAAAAAGTTAATTATCTCTATATCTGAATAATGTTCCAGCATCCCATGAGATATTACGCAAGCAAACGAATTTAATCCAAATTTTTTAATAATATCTTTAGCATTATATAAATAAACATTATCAACCTTATTAAATAATGAAAAAGTTTTTTTAGCTATTTTTATCATTTTTGAATCGTTATCAATTGCCGTCATATCAAAGCCGTATTTGGTGAGCAGTGCCCCAATTGCGCCTGTTCCGGTTCCAATCTCTAAAATACGAGACCCTGGTTTAATATTTTTTCTTATACGCTCAATGAGTGCGCCCGCCGATCTTTCTTCTTTTTTTTGAAGATATCGATCTATTCCACCAGCGCGTCTAATTTTACTCATATACATCTCTTCCCAATCCATATTATTTTAAAATTTTAGAAATAAATACTTCTCTTGCTTTCTCAGATTTATAAAAAGATGATGCGTGATTAATATCAAAACAATAGTACTCCTCTTTTCCCCAATCAATAAAAAAATCTGCGGAAAACACATCTAGCTCTGTACATTTTGATATCTTATCCAATACGACACGAAACCAACTTGGAATATCGGTATTGGCACCACATATTTCTTGTGCGTATGCATCACCATTAATATAATAAATTTTTAATTCAATATTATCTTTATTCTTTACATTTTCTTCAAGATAATAATTCTGTTTTTCGGGCAATGATTCAAGTCTATTATTTAGTGACTTTTTATCATTAACGCGAATAACTAACCCTCTCGGACTCTTGGACTTTATAAAAACCGGCATAATTAATTTATCTAAAAAATTATTATCATCGTATGTTAGTTGTATATGCCTTGGTATGTGTATACCACCGCGACGCACTCTTTCCAATGACTCAAATTTTGATACAATTATGCCGCGAATTAAAAATGCCTCATTTACCACAGTTTGGTTTTTCTTTTTAATAATATCTATAAAATGTGATATGCGATAATCGCTAGAGAGAAAATATATGTTAAATTGTATAGTCTCAAAATATCCCCTTTTTAACAAGCCAGGTAATTCTTTTATCTCGATAATCTCGCAAGTTTTTCCACATTGAGAAGATTCATCGCCAAGTTTTTTAACACCACCCTCAAAGCCCTCTTCTTTTGAGTAGACGATAATATTCATAATGATTGTTGCTAATACTAAACTAAATATACTTATTTCATAATCAATAAATTAACGGCAACACGCCCTTCCCCCTCGGCAACTCTACAAAGAAAGTAGACCCCTTCCCCTCCCCGGGGCTCTCCGCCCAAAAGCGGCCGTTGTGCTTCTTGATGAATTCCTTGGCCACATAGAGATCGAGGCCGGAGCCTTCGGTGTTGAACTAGGGAATACCACCTTTGATACTTAAGCTACATATTATATACTAAAGCTATTATGAAATTTAATGTAACTTCCTCAAGAATAGGTAATTTTTTCTTCTTTGTAACAAATCTTTCAGAATGGCATTACTCTTGCAGAAAAAACTATAACGAAGAGTGGCTCAAGGTTCTAGGTGCCTTAACTAATAAAGAAAAAAACAACCTGAAACAAATAAAAAAAATAATGACAGCATATGGATTCAAACAAATAAAACCAGGGGTATTAACTTACCTTGGGGAGTCCTTCATAACGAGCAAAAATAAAAAAGAAGCTATTATTAAGGCGCGGGCTATTCTTAAGCAGAGAGATATCGAGATCATTGAGAAATCTTTTGATATTTTTGAAAAAAAATTCAATATTTGGTGGAAGATTGGCTCAAAAATAATCTCCACTAACAAAAAAATTATAGAAAATGAGTTAACTAATAAAAGAACAAAAATTATACTTAACCAACTTAAATCTTTTTTTGGTAGCAAGGTAAGTTTAAAAAAAGTGACAATTTACCTCTTAGCTCATCCTTGCAATGACAAACTTGGTGGCGGAGCAAATATAGGAGAAAGCGGAATAACCTTAGAGATAAATAATTTAACACGGAACCATTCTTTAACAAAATATGCGCTGGGAGTCATATTCCATGAGATATGTCACCTCTGTTTCATAGACGAGAGGCATCTTAAATTAATCAGGCAAACTATCATCAAAAACAAAATAAATTTAGAAACAAAATTTTTTAAAGAAAAAATGAGTCCGCTAACTGCAATAAATGAGATCATAATAGAAAGCCTTGTTCCAAAAGGATATATTGGCATTAAATATTTAGGTAACATTTTAAAAAAAACGGAGCCGACACCAATTAATACTTTTTCAGATTTTCGTCAAAATGTACTACAGAGTATTATCTCTTTAACTGAAAATTATATAAATATTAAAAAACCGATCGATAAAGATTTCATAGATAAGATTGCAAAAATATTGAAATCTACAAAAAAGAGGTAGTTTTTAACTACCTCTTTTAGCGTGCGCAAATCCGTTCTTTTATGTATTTAAAAAGACGAATTTTTGACTCACAAAACTGATTCTTAATCCATTTGTCTTGATTTCCATCGAACGAGTATCTAAGGCAACCACCATTGCAGACAGAGAGCCATTCGCATCCATTACAAAACCTTCTGCTGTACTCAATATCTTCAAGGTATTTCTTATACACAGGTCCATTTAAAATTTCTTTCCAGCTTTGTTTTTCTATATTGCCAAAAAGATATTTTCCGGTTAAGAAACTATCGCAAGGACCAACATCTCCATTAGGCTCAACTGTCAGAAAGAGGTGGCAATCTCCATTACTCTCACACAAATTAGGCCTGCCTCCCCTCAATCCGATAAGAATATTAAAAAGATTTCTGATCTTGATCCGGGGATTATCATCTTTCCACCACAGATCAAATATTTCTATCATGAAATCTGTATATTCGTCAGGATTAATGGAGTATTCCGCTGGAAGGCCATTGCGGCCACTCTCGGAGCATGGCTTAGGATGAAATGATAACTGATTATCCCTGAAAAACTCGTATATCTCGCGTGCTCCTTCTAAACTTGAGCGGGTGATTACTGAGATTACATGAGGATCCAGATTGAACCTTTTTAGATCGCGCATACCTTTATATACGCGATCAAAAGAACTCAATCCGTTAGCAAGTAAACGATTCTTATCGTTGTATTTCTTTGGTCCATCGCAGCTTACCCCAACACGAAAATGATTTTCAAAGAAGAACTCAGCCCATCGTCCGTCGAGGACAATGCCGTTGGTTTGAACCCCGTTTATCACTTTGCGGTTATCTTCTTTATACTTACTTTGTATATCTAAAATGTCCTGATAAAACGAACGGCCCGCAAGTAAAGGCTCACCGCCATGCCAGATAAAAGTAATCCTGTTTCTAATCTCGAGGATTGTTTTTTTGATTAACTCAGTTAACACATTGTATGACATTAACTGAATTTTATTTTGATTGCCGTCGCGATAGTAGCAATAGATACATCTTAGATTACAAGTTTCTGATACAACTTTCACAATCGGGATTATATGCATTTTATCCTCTTTTTCTATCATGAGAATGACTCTCCTTTTTACAGGAGAGTCATTCTCATTTGACTAGCTGTTTTCGTGGTCAGAGTCTCCACTGTGGTTGTTGTGCCCAGGGCCATCAGAATGAGCACTGATAAGACCATCACTGCCTAGGGCATTTTGTGCATCAACATGCCTATCTACGACATCCAATATCTTGCTTGTTTCCATCTCTCTACCTCCCTTCTATCCGCCAAGGCGGATGGTTTAAGTTTTCAAAGACCAAACTTCTCTACTTTCAGACTACCACCCACCATTAGATAGTCAATCAATTCGCGAGAGACGAGAAAGATACTACTACCCCAACGGTAATTCTACAAAGAAAGTAGACCCCTTCCCCTCCCCGGGGCTTTCCGCCCAGAGGCGGCCGTTGTGCTTCTTGATGAATTCCTTGGCCACGTAGAGGCCGAGGCCGGAGCCTTCGGTGTTGAACCTAGAGGCGTCTTTAGCCCTGTTGAACTTCTCAAAGATTTTATGTACCGTCTCTTCACTCATGCCGGCGCCACTGTCTTTGATAGAGACAAGAGCGGTCTTTTCCCCTTCTTCCGACACAGAGAAAATTATCTTCACAAAACCGGACGGCGTGTATTTTATAGAGTTGTCTATCAAGTTGGAGAGGACCTGCTTGATCTTCCCCTCGTCGCCATTTACAAACACCTCCCCCTTAACCTCTGTGTCAAAGTAGAGTTTGGGGTCGCTTCTCCCCTCTTTCTCCATACTCAATTTAAACTCCTCAAAAAGTTCTTTAACAATTTTCTTCAAATCAAACTTTGTGAATTCATAATCTATCTTGCCACGCTCAATCCTAGAAACATTTAGGAAATCGCCCACCATCACCACCATCCTCTCAGAAGAACGGAAGAGTTTACTCAGAGGGTCCTTCATCTTCTCCGGCACTTTGCCGTAACTCCCCTCAAGCATAAGCGAAGCATAACCCTTGATAGCCGTAAGCGGGGTCCTAAGCTGATGAGAAGCAATAGTCACGAAGTCGGACTTGATCTGGTCCATCTCCTTCAGC
>CAYIGM010000002.1:0-52787 GCA_964363045.1 uncultured Candidatus Saccharibacteria bacterium | reverse complement strand
GCTTAAAATAGTATCATTTCAAGAATGGAAGATAATCTAAAAGATAAATCTCCGGCTGAAGCGGAAAAGGATATTTTAAAGTTTTGGCAGGATAATAAAATTTTTGAAAAAACTCTCAAGAAGGATTCCACTTCAGGTGAGTTTGTTTTCTATGATGGACCGCCTTTTGCCAATGGTCCGCCTCATTATGGGCATATTTTGGCGAGTGTCATTAAAGATATAATTCCTCGCTATAAGACAATGCAAGGATATCGCGTCCCGCGTCGTTGGGGTTGGGATTGCCATGGTCTGCCTGTTGAAAATGTTGTTGAAAAGGAGCTTGGTCTTAAAGCTAAGAGTGACATTGAAGAGTTGGGGCTTGAGAAATTTAATAAAGCCGCTAAAAATGTTGTTGTTCGCGATACAAACGATTGGAAAAAGATTATTCCTCAAATTGGACGATTCGTTGACATGGAAGCGGATTACAAGACGATGGATGCGAATTATATGGAATCTGTTTGGTGGGTTTTTAAAACTCTTTATGACAAAGGTCTTGTGTATGAGGGATACAAACCGATGCACCTTTGCCCGCGTTGCGAAACGACCCTCGCGAACTTTGAAGTTTCTCAAGGGTATAAGGATATTACGGATATTTCGGTGACGGCTAAATTTGAGCTCGTTGATGAGCCGGGCACTTTTGTCCTCGCTTGGACGACGACGCCTTGGACTCTTCCGGGCAATGTCGCTTTGGCGATGAATCCGGATATTTTATATGCGAAGATTGAAAAAGACGGCGAGAAGATTATTTTGGCGAAAGACAGGCTTTCTGTTATTGAAGGAGAATACGAGATAATTGAAACCTTTAAGGGAGGCACTCTTTCCGGTAAAAGTTATAAACCGCTTTTTGATTATTATTCAGAGAAAAGAGATTTGGAGAATCGGGAAAACGGCTGGAAAATATATTCGGCTGATTTTGTGACAACGGAAGAAGGAACGGGTGTTGTGCATATCGCGCCGGCTTTTGGCGAGGACGATATGAATGTCGCCATGGAATA
The DNA here is from genome assembly GCA_964363045.1 of uncultured Candidatus Saccharibacteria bacterium. GTDB lineage: Bacteria > Patescibacteriota > Minisyncoccia. The sequence goes on along the minus strand of CAYIGM010000002.1, from coordinate 51,753 downwards.
CGCTCTTCCTTTTGTTCAGCATGTCACCGGTGACGGTCGTTTTAGAAGTGAAGTGAAGGATTTTGCCGGAAGATTTGTAAAACCGAAAGAGAATCACCAGGAAACTGATATTGAAATAATAAAGTATTTAGCTCGCGAAGGGAAATTGTTTGCCAAGAAAAAGATAGTTCACTCTTACCCACATTGCTGGAGGTGCGATACACCTCTCTTGAATTACGCGACCTCTTCTTGGTTTGTGAAAGTGACGGCAATTAAAGACAATCTTCTTAAGAATAATGAGGAGATTAATTGGGTGCCGGCGCATATAAAGAACGGCCGTTTCGGAAAGTGGCTTTCTGGCGCCAGAGACTGGGCGATATCAAGAAGCAGATTCTGGGGAGCGCCTTTGCCAGTGTGGAAATGCGAGAAGTGCGATAGCTTGGAAATCGCAGGCTCCATAGATGATATCAAAGATAAAATTCAAAAGTCAGGCAATGGATATTTCGTGATGCGTCATGGAGAGTCAGACCACAATAAGAAAAATATCGTGAGTTCCATGGTGGATAACCCGCACCATCTTACGGAAAAAGGAAGGGCGGACACGAGTGGAATTTCTCAAAAAATAAAAAGTGAAAATATTGATATTATCTTTTCTTCGGATTTTATCCGGACAAAAGAGACGGCTGAAATAGTGGCAGGAGAGATCGGTTATGATAAAGAGAAAATTATTTTTGACAAACGAATTAGGGAATTAAATACCGGAATTTTTGACGGGAAAAGTCCGGCTGATTACCATAATTATTTTGACACTTTTGAAGAGAAGTTTGTAAAATCGCCGCCTAAAGGGGAGAATCTGACAGAGCTTAAAAACAGAGTGTCTGAATTTTTGTATGATATTGAAAACAAATATCAGGGTAAGAATATTTTAATTATCAGTCATGAGTATCCTATCTGGCTTCTCTTTGCCGGCGCTCTTGGCGCTGATGTGAAAAAGTCGGTAAAGATGAAAGAAGAAAAGGGCGATGATTATATAGAGACCGGAGAATTAAGAAAGCTAGAGTTTACCCCAGTTCCTCATAATGAGGATTATGAACTGGACTTGCATCGGCCCTATATAGATAAGGTGGAGTTTGACTGTTCTTGCGGTGGTAAGATGAAGAGGATTATCTATGTATTTGATTGCTGGTTTGAGTCTGGTTCAATGCCCTATGCCTCGGCGCATTATCCTTTTGAAAATAAAGAGGAGCTTGAAAAGAATTTCCCGGCGGAGTTTATCGCCGAAGGGCTAGACCAGACGCGAGGCTGGTTTTACACACTGCTTGTATTATCTACCGCCTTGTTTGGTCGGCCGGCGTATAAGAATGTGATTGTAAACGGCATTATCTTGGCTCTCGACGGGCAGAAGATAAGCAAACGTCTTAAGAATTATACCGACCCGGTGGAAATTGTTAAAAAATATGGCGCTGACGCGCTTCGGCTTTATCTTTTATCCTCACCGGCGGTACGCGCGGAGGATATCAATTTTTCGGAAAAAAATGTAGATGAAGTGTATAAGAAAGTAATTTTGCGTTTATGGAATGTGTATAGTTTCTACGATATGTACTCACTTGGCGGCGGCGCCGCCAAGTCCCACTTGGCGGCGCCGCCAAGTGGGACTATAGGAAATATTTTGGACAGGTGGATAGTCGCGCGACTTAATGAATTGACGGAAGAAATAACAGCGGGCCTTGATAAATATGAACTTGATAAAGCGGCAAGGCCTATTTTTGATTTTGTGGATGATCTCTCCACTTGGTATGTCAGGCGTTCCAGAGACAGATTTAAAGACGAAGGGGAAGATAAAGAGAGCGCTATCTTGACCACAAAATTCATTCTCTTGGGCTTTGCTAAAGTGACGGCTCCTTTAATGCCGTTTATGGCAGAAAGGCTTTATAAGTTGTTGAGCAGTGAAAAAGAAAGCGTACACTTGGAAGAATGGCCGTTAAAGAAATCATTAACTGAGAATCTCCTTGGTATGTTCGGGGTGGATAAAACGAATAAAGATTTAGAGATTCTTTATGATATGAAGGAGATAAGGAAGATCGTCTCCTTTGGTCTTGAGGCGCGAGCTGAAGCGGGGATTAAAGTAAGGCAGCCTCTGCAAAAATTGATAATTAAGAACGAAAAGTTAAAAGGAAAAGATGATTTACTTGAGCTGGTGAAAGACGAGGTGAATGTAAAGGAGATTAGTTTCGATGCCGGAATTGAAAATGACGTAAAGCTAGATTTGGAATTAACTCCCGAACTTGTTTCCGAAGGAAGGTTTAGGGATATCGTTAGGTTTGTCCAGGATTTAAGGAAGAAGGCCGGTTTGACACCGAAGGATGAGATTGCTGTTTTCATTAAGACGGATTCTGTCGGACAAGAATTGGTAAAGAAATTTGAGGATGAGCTTAAGAAGATTGTTAACGCGCGCGCTGTTGAGTTTAAGGAAGTGGAAGGCGGAGAGGCTTTGAAGTTAGATGGTTTGGAGTTTATAATAAAAGTTGTGAGATAATATGGAAAAAATTTATAATAAATTAGTGAGAGATAAAATTCCCGAGATTATCAAAGGGGGTGGTGAAATACCAAAAATACGTATACTTAATGATGAAGAATATAAAAAAGAGTTGAAAAATAAATTAACATATGAAATTTAAATTTCCGGAAAATTTTTTGTGGGGGAGTGCTACGGCCAGCCATCAAGTGGAAGGTGGCAATGTGAACGACTGGTTTATCTGGGAGAAGAAGAATGCCGAGAGATTGGCGAAGAGCGCTAAGAGAAAATTTGGCTATTTGCCGAATTGGGAAAGCATTAAAGAAGAGGCGGAGAATCCCGAGAATTACATCTCGGGTGTCGCTTGCGACCATTACAACCGTTATGAAGAGGACTTTGATATTGCGAAATCTCTGGGGCAAAACGCTTTTCGTTTTTCCATAGAGTGGTCGCGCATTGAACCGGAGGAGGGGAGATTTGACGAGAAAGAGATAGAGCATTATCGGAAAGTAATTAAGGCTTTGCGCGCGCGAGGAATTGAGCCTTTTGTTACCCTTTGGCATTGGCCGCTTCCTGTCTGGCTTAAAGATAAAGGAGGCTGGATGTCTGGCGAGGTGATAGAGTATTTTGGAAGATACACCAGGAAGATGGCAGAAGCGCTCGGCGCTGATGCCAAATTCTGGATTACTTTAAATGAGCCGCTGGTTTATGCGACGCATTCATATCTAAAAGGCGCATGGCCTCCGCAGAAAAAGGATCCGTTGTCTTTGTTTTTAGTAATAAGAAATTTAACTAAGGCTCATCGCGCGGCTTATAAAACACTTAAAGAAATAAATAAAGATTATCAAGTTGGGATTTCTAAACATAATGTTTATTTTGATGCGTATAAAGAGAGATTTATAAATCGCCTGCTTAAAAAAGCGCTTGATTGGGCATGGAATTTCTCGTTTCTGAATAGTATCGCGAATTGCCAGGATTTTATCGGTCTGAATAATTATCATCACAATACGATCAATTACGGTTTTAATAAGAATAAAAATGAGAAGCTTTCCGATATGGGGTGGGAACTTTATCCGGAGGCTCTGTATTATGGACTGCTTGATATAAGAAAATATAATAAGCCGATTTATATTACAGAAAACGGTTTGGCTGACAAGGAAGATAAGTATAGAAGTTGGTTTATCAGAGAGAATATTAAGGCTGTGGCAAGGGCGATGGAGGACGGGGTGGATGTCAGAGGATACCTCTATTGGTCTTTGCTGGATAACTTTGAATGGGATAAGGGGTTCTGGCCGAGGTTTGGCTTGGTGGAGATTGATTACAAGACACTGGAGCGTAAAATCCGCCCCAGCGCCTATGAGTATGCGAAGATTTGCAAAGAGAATGAGATGGAGCTTTGATTTGTGTTAAAAACAGTCCAGGTCTTTGCTAGGCGGGTTTTTAAAAACCCGCCTTTTGTTTTACCTAAATTTCTAATTAGGGTATAATTATTTAAATATGAGCTGGGTTTTTGTTGCTATCATTGCTTACTTTATAAATGCCGCCAATTCGGTAATAGATAAACTCCTTTTGGATAAGAATATTCCGAACCCTATCGCTTACACATTCTATGTGGGGTTATTCAGCATATTTGGATTGGTCTTTGCTCCCTTTAGTCTTGTTTGGCCGGGAGTAAGCCAACTTGCTTTGAATTTTCTTGTCGGTGCGGTTTTTCTCTGCGCGCTTCTGGCATTTTTCATCGCTTTGAGTAAAGACGAGGTTTCGCGTATAGCGCCGATTGTCGGCGCCTTCACGCCGATTTTTGTATTTTTACTCTCGTTTCTATTTTTGGGAGAAAGATTATTTTGGTATCAAATAATAGCGTTCTTTTTTCTCTTTGCAGGGGGTATTTTGATCTTGGCGAGAAGGAAAGAGCATCATCTTCATAATAATTCAGCATTTAAAAAATATTCTTGGCGAAAGATTGAAGTTTCAATCTTGGCTGCTTTACTTTTTGCCATTTTTTATGTTTTGACGAAATTTGTTTTTCTTAATCAGCCGTTTATTTCAACTTTTGTCTGGACGAGGGTCGGGAGTTTCTTTGCCGCTTTTTTTCTTATTATACCAAAGGGATTTAGGCAGGCCATATTTCACACTACGAAAAATGTCGGAGTCGGGGGTGGCGGTCTGTTTATCGCCAATAAATTTTTAGCCGGCATCGGATTCATCCTTCTAAATTACGCCATCTCTCTCGGTAGTGTCACTTTGGTAAACGCGCTTCAGGGGGTGCAGTATATTTCCATTCTTTTTCTGGCGGGGGTTATTGTCAGGGTTTCCCCGGGAGCCATTAAAGAAGAAGTGCACCACTGGAAATGCTTCTTTCAGAAAGTTGCCGCTGTGCTTTTAATAGGTATAGGGTTAATGGTTTTGGCTTTTTAATAAAAAATGAAAAAAATATTTTTAATTTTATTTTTAATTTCAATATTGGGATTTTTTGCTTTTTTACTTTTTACGCCGATTGTAAATGATAATCCTGATTATACTTGGGGGATAACATTCTCCAAGTCTTTCAGCCAAGATATGGGGCTTGATTTTAAAGAGGTTTATCTCGCTATGCTTGAAGAGCTTAATCCGGAGGTGGTGCGCATCCCTCTTTATTGGCATGATGTTGAGCCGGAGGAAGGTGTTTATATATTTGACGATTACGATTGGATGATAAAAGAAGCTGAAAAAAGGGACGTAAAATTGGTTTTGGCGATAGGGCAGAAACTCCCGCGTTGGCCTGAGTGTCAAATCCCGTTATGGATTGATCCTTTGAGTAAAGAGCGTAAGAAAGACGAGATTCTTCATCTTGTGGACAAAATAGTCAGACGGTATAAAGATTTTGACAATATATACGCTTGGCAGATTGAAAATGAGCCGTTTTTGCATTTCGGCGAATGTGACAGATTCAATAAAGATTTTTTAGATGAAGAGATCAAAATCGTGCGTTCTGCCGACCCGAGCCGGCCTGTTATGTTAACGGATAGCGGGGAGCTTGGCACATGGTTTTCCGCCGCCAAGCGCGCGGATATTTTTGGCACTAGTGTTTACAGGATAGTTTGGAATAAATATTTCGGTTTTTTTGAATACCCTTTGCCGCCAAACTTTTTTTGGTTTAAGGCTAATTTATTGCACCTGTTTTATCCCGACAAGCCTATCATAATAAGCGAGCTCCAGCTTGAACCCTGGGGACCCAAGATGATTTACGAGACGCCTTTATCCGAGCAGGAGATATCTATGAATATAAATCAATTTCACAGTAATATAGAATATGCCAAGAAAACCGGTTTTAAGGAAATCTATTTATGGGGGGTTGAGTGGTGGTATTGGATGAAGGAGAAGCATAATCGGCCGGAATTTTGGGAGGCGGCCAAAGATATTATAAACGAAAAAAGGTAAATAAATGTCTCATTATATATATCAAACAGAAGGGATTATTCTCGGGAAAAAAAATTTTGGCGAAGCTGACCAATTCATCAGTTTCTATACTGCCGGTTTGGGCGGACTTAAAGCCGCGGCAAACGGTGTTAGGCTCTTAAAGTCAAAATTAAGATATAATCTGGATAATTTATCTTACGCCAGTTTTTCTTTTGTCCGTGGCAGGGAATCATGGCGTGTGATAGATGCGAGAGAAATTTCGGGATTCAGCATTAAGGAAGATAATGATAAATATATATCGCTCGGAAGAATTGCAAATCTTCTTTCCCGATTGGTTCAAGGCGAAGAGAAAAACGAAGTTCTTTGGCGTATTGTTGAAAAAGGGATATGTTTTCTTGATAAAAATTCTTTGGATAAAAAATCTATTGCCAATTTTGAAATTATAATGGCGCTTAAAATATTGGATAATCTTGGTTATATCGGCACAACCGGCAATCTTGGCAAGTTTTTAGAAGGAGAACTTTCTTTGGAGATTGTTAACGAGATGAACAATTTTAAGAAGGAGGCGTCTCTGGAAATCAGAAAAGGATTGAAAGAGAGCCATCTTTGATTAGGGCGCCTCTTCGGTTTAAGAGGTTTTATGGTATAATTGAAAAATGTCAGAAAATACCGATAATATAGAGAAATTAAAAAGAAATCTTTACAGCCAGGGGCATTCTTTTCAGAACAGAGCAAAGCGCCCGTTTCTTGGTTTGAATACGCAGTTTGAGGCAGAGGCGGATAAAGACAAATCTCAATGGAATTCTTCTTTAAATATGACAAAGAAAAAAACTTTTGTTTCTAAAATGATGCGGATGGCTCTTCTCTTTGCCGGAGTATTTTTTTCTATCGCTCTTTTGGCTACAGCTTATTTTTGGAATAAAGGTTTTAATTTTATCTCTTCAAATGATATTGAAATTACTTTTGAAGGGCCGGGAAGCGTGTCGGGCGGCAAGCTTAACAGTTGGAAAGTCGCCGTGTCCAATAATAATAATGCCCCGCTTGAATTTGCCGACTTTATATTGGAATATCCTTCCGGAGCCCGTAATTTGAAAAATGATGACAAGTCTTTAAAGCAGAGATATCAGCTGGGGCAGATATCTCCCGGCGGAAAAGCGACTGAAGAGATAAATTTGATTCTGCTTGGGAGTGAAGGCAGTGAAAAAGTTATAAATGCCACTCTGGAATACAGACTCGCCGGTTCAAACGCTATTTTTGTTAAAACGGAAAAAAAGACCATTAAATTGCTTGAATCGCCGGTGGAGGTTACTATAAAACTTCCCAAGGAGACAAATGCAAAACAAGAGCTTGATTTTGATGTTGAATATGTATCTAAGGCAGAGAGCGTGATTGATAATCTTGTTTTGCAAATGCAGTATCCGCCGGGATTTCAATTTAAAGAAAGCAGTCCAAAGATATCTTCCGGCAAAGATAATTTATGGAATATAGGGGCGCTGGAACCGGGAAAAAAAAGAGTTATAAGTATTAAAGGCACGGTAGATGGGAGCGATTTAGATGAAAAAGGTTTTCTCGCTCAAGTTGGAGTTTTGAATGAAAATAATGAGCTTGAAGTTTATGGAGAGAAAGCTGAAACAGTTGTCATTAAAAAAACACTTTTAGATTTGGCTTTATTTATAAATAATAATGATGAGAAAGATAATATAGCTTCCCCGGGGGACATTATGAGGGTTGATATTTTTTGGAAAAATAATCTGCCGGTTAGAATAAAGAATGGCATTGTTGAAGTTAAATTAACAGGCAGTGCTGTTAATTTTCAGTCAATTTCTCCGGTCAACGGATTTTATAGAACATCAGATCAGACTTTGGTGTGGAATGCTTCGTCAGTGCCGGAATTTAAGTTTATGGAACCCGGCGGAGAAGGGAAGGTTAGTTTTACTTTTTCTGTCTCCGGCAATTTGCCCCAAAAGAATGCCAATGATAAGAATTTTGTCATCTCTTTAGAGGCGAATATTTTTGGGGAGAAGACTATCGGCGGATATGATGATGTGAATGTCAAAAGCGCAATCAAGAAAGATATAAAAATAGCTTCTAATCTTCAGTTTGCCTCGCAAGCGCTTTATTATGAAGGGGCTTTTAAAAATACCGGGCCCTTGCCGCCTAAAGCCGGGGAGAAGACAACTTATACGATTGTTTGGTCGCTTTCCAATTCCACAAATGATATTGAAAATGCGGAAGTGAGGGCTTTTTTACCGTCTTATGTTGAATGGGCTGGCGCTTTGTCTCCTCAAGATGATATTATCTCTTATGATAAAAATACCGGCGAAGTTGTCTGGAAGGCCGGTTTTATTTCCGCGGGGACGGGGATATTGAAGCCGGCCAGAGACATCTCTTTTCAAATAGGATTTCTCCCCTCGCTTTCACAGGTTGGTTTTGCGCCGAATCTTGTTTCGGAGACTGTTATAGAGGGGAAGGATTCATTTGCCGGGATAGATATCAGAAAAATTAAGGGAGTATTGACTACGAGACTTGATAATGATTCCAGATTTGAATCTGGGCAGGAAAAAGTAATTCAATAATATAATAAAAATATGGAAATATCAAAAATGGAGAAAATCGTATCTTTAGCAAAACGGCGCGGGTTTATATATCCGGGCTCTGATGTGTATGGTGGGCTGGCTGGCACTTGGGATTACGGTCCGCTTGGCATTGAGATGAAGAATAATATAAAAAATCTATGGTGGAAGAAGTTTGTTTTAAATAAGGATGATATGTATGGAATTGACGCGGCTATAATTATGAATTCAAAAGTCTGGGAAGCTTCAGGACATGTTTCCGGTTTCTCAGACCCTTTAGTGGAATGTAAAAAATGCCATAAGCGTTTTCGAGCTGACCATTTGAAAGATGATAAATGTCCTGAATGCGACGGAGAGCTTACGGATGAAAAGCAGTTTAATATGATGTTTAAAACATCAATAGGTCCGGTTGAAGAGACTTCGGCGCAAGTTTATCTTCGCCCGGAAACAGCTCAAGGGATGTTTGTAAATTTTGGCAACATTGTTGATTCCTTTCATCCTAAAATTCCGTTTGGCATCGGTCAGATAGGTAAAGCCTTCAGGAATGAAATTACGCCCAAGGATTTTATCTTTCGCACCAGGGAGTTTGAACAAATGGAGATAGAATATTTTATAAGGGAAAAAGATTGGGAAAAATATTTTGAATACTGGAGACAAGAGATGCTTTCTTGGATTGATGGGATAGGGCTTTCGCCCGGTAATGTTTCGGAGCTTGAAGTTTCAAAAGACGACCTTGCTCATTATTCCAAAAGAACGATTGATTTTGAATATAAGTTTCCTTTTGGAGTGAGCGAGCTTTACGGGTTGGCGTATAGAACCGACTTTGACCTTAAAAATCATAAACTTGATTATTATGACGAAGAAGCAAAAGAGACCTTTATCCCTCATGTAATTGAACCGACTTTCGGAGTAGATAGGACAGTCCTCGCTTTGCTTTCTGATTCATATACGGAAGATAGTTTGGGAGGGGAGCCACGCGTTTTTCTCAAGTTTAAGCCACCCGTCGCTCCTGTCAAAGCGGCTATATTTCCGCTTCTTAAAAATAAGCCTGAGCTTGTAGGTAAAGCGCGCGAAGTTTACGATATGATTAAAAAAGAGGTCCCTCAGATAATGTTTGATACAAATGGTAATATCGGTAAAAGATACCGAAGACAAGATGAGATAGGGACACCCTATTGCATCACTGTGGATTTTGATACATTGGAAGATGATACCATGACAGTGAGAGACAGGGATACTGGGGAGCAGGAGCGAATAAAATCTTCCGAACTGCTTGATTTTTTGAAGACAAAAATTAACATAATTTAATAATGAAATACGAAAAACATACTTTGAAGAATGGCTTGAGGGTCATTATTGCGCCGATGAAAAATACGGAATCGGTTGTTTTTCAGGTGCTTGTAAAGACGGGTGCTAAAAATGAAGACAAAAAAGTAAATGGCATCTCTCATTTTCTTGAGCATCTTGTTTTTAAAGGGACTAAAAACAGGCCCAAACCCGGGGCAATCAGTAAAGAGCTTGATAGTATAGGAGCAGAAAATAATGCTTTTACCAGTAAAGAAATTACCGGATTTTGGGTGAAGTCCGCTTCTAGTAATTTTGATATTGGCCTTGATGTCGTGTCTGATATGGTTTTAAATCCGATTTTTGACGCAAAAGAAATAGAAAAAGAACGAGGGGTGATTTTGCAGGAGATATCAATGTATGAAGATCAGCCTCGCGATAAAGTAGTAAGGGATATTGAAAGTATGATTTATGAAGGGAATCCTCATAGTATGGCGACTCTTGGCGCGAGCGAAAGCGTGAAAAATATTTCTCGGACTGATATTATAAAATATAGGGAAAAACGATATTTGCCGAATAATATAGTAGTGGTTGTCGCTGGAGATATTGATGAAAAATCGGCGTTTGAAAAGATTGGTAAATTATTCAGCGGGCTTAAAACCGGCAAGTTAAAAAAGATTTTACCGCCTAAGGTAAAGCAGAAAGAAGTAAAAATAAGTTTAAAAGATAAAAAATGCGACCAATCTCATATCGTCGTTGGCGCTCGCGCGTATGGAATAAATGACGAGAGAAAATACGCTCTTGATATTTTGGCTGTAATTTTGGGAGGAAATATGTCTTCTCGACTTTTTAAGGAATTAAGAGAAAAACGCGGGCTTGCTTATTATCTTGGCGCGTCCGGAGCCCAGTATGAAGATTCCGGTTATCTGAATATACGCGCAGGCGTGCCCAAGGAAAAACTTTATCTTGTCTTTCAGATAATAGCAAAATTGATGGATGATTTTAAGAAGCGCAAATTGTCAAAGAACGAGCTTTATTTTGCTAAAGAGTTTTTACGAGGCAGAATGACTCTTTCTCTTGAACATACTGAAGAAATAGCTGATTTTTTTGGTGAACAAGAGCTTTTTTGCGGTAAAATTTTAACTCCTGTTGAATATATGAAAAAGATTGAAAAAGTCACCGCAAGTGATATTATGAAAGTAGCGAGGGATATCTTTCGTCCGAAGAATATAAATATAGCCGGCATTATACCGGAGGATGGCAAAAATATAGATTCTGAAAAAATAAGAAAAATATTTTCAAAATAAGTATGAATGATAAAAAAGAAAAAAATATTACAATAAGCATTACGAGCGGAACGATTATTAAGATGGCGGTCTTTGTCGCGCTCGCTTGGTTTATCTATATATTAAAGGATATAGCCATGGTTATTTTAATTTCCATCGTCATTGCTTCCGCTGTTGAGCCGGCGGCTCGCTGGGCGGAAAGACGGCGCGTTCCAAGAGTAGCCGGTGTTTTATTTATTTATCTGATATCCTTTTTAATAATAGGCGGAATATTTGTTTTCCTAATACCGCCCGTATTTCAAAATCTATCAGGATTTACCGAGGCGATTCCAACTTATCTTAATAAGCCGTTTGAATCAGCCACCTTTTCTTCTTTCATAGTAAGCATACCGGAATCATTATCCATTGCTATTTCAGATTTGACTAAAGTTCTTGAAGCTTCCAGTGGCAAGATAACTTCTGGATTTTTTCAAGCCGCGTCCGCTGTTTTTGGCGGCGCTTCGTCATTTATCTTGATTGTTATCATATCATTTTATCTCGCGGTTCAGAAAGACGGTATTGAGAATTTTCTGCGAATTATTTCGCCGGACAGCGATGAAGAATATGTCATAGGGCTTTGGCGGAGAGTTCAGAAAAAAATAGGCTTGTGGCTCCAGGGTCAGATATTGCTCGGAGTTCTGGTGGGGATTTTGGTTTATCTGGGACTCACTATTTTAGGTGTGAAATACGCGCTTATTTTTGGAATTATTTCAGCGCTTTTTGAACTTATGCCGTTCTTTGGCCCTATAATGGCATCCATACCCGCGATAGGCGTGGCTTTTCTTCAGTCGCCCACTTTAGGATTGATGGTCATAGGTTTATATATAATTATTCAGCAATTTGAGAATCATCTGATTTATCCTTTGGTTGTGAAAAAGATTATTGGAATTCCGCCTATTTTGGTAATTCTCTCTTTGGTCATAGGCGGTGAATTGGCCGGTTTTTTTGGCGTGCTTTTGGCTATTCCGGTCGCGACTGTTTTAATGGAGTTTTCAAGAGACATTGTGGAGAGAAAGCACCTTTTTAAGAGAGAGATATAATTCTGCAATGGAAAAAGGGAAATTTTACATTACAACCACTTTGCCGTATGTTAACGCCAACCCTCATTTGGGGCATGCTTTTGAATTGGTGGAGGCGGATATTTTAGCTCGTTTTAAAAGAAGCATGGGGAAGGATGTATTTTTTAATACCGGCACCGATGAGCACGGGCTTAAGGTGTATCGCAAGGCGGAGGAGAGAGGCGAAATAGTGCAAAATTATTGCGATGCTTGCGCGGAAAATTTCAGGAAATTGCAGAAAGCGCTTAATTTAAGCAATAATGCTTTTATCCGCACTACTGACAATTATCATAAAGAAGCCGCTCAGGAATTTTGGAAAAGGTCTTTTGAGGCCGGGGATATTTATAAGAAAAATTATAAAGTTAAATATTGCGTTGGCTGCGAAATGGAGAAAACTGATTCTGACCTTACGGACGGCAAATGCCCGGAGCATCCAAGTTTGAAAATAGAAATAATTGAAGAAGAAAATTATTTTTTTCGTTTTTCCAAGTATAAAGACAAATTGATTGATTTTTATGAAAAGAATCCGGATTTTGTTTTACCGGAAAAAAGATTTAATGAAGCAAAAAAATTTGTGGCAAGCGGAATTTGCGATTTCAGCATTTCTCGATTAAAAGAGAAGATGCCGTGGGGAGTGTCGGTTCCCGGTGACCAAGACCATGTGATGTATGTGTGGTTTGACGCTTTAGTAAATTATATTTCAACGCTTGGCTGGCCTAAAGATGAAGAAAAATTTCGCGCTTTTTGGCCGGGTATTCAGGTGGCGGGCAAAGACAATCTACGCCAGCAGGCCGTAATGTGGCAGGCTATGCTTATGTCTGTCGGTTTGCCAAATACCAAACAGGTGATAATTCACGGATTTATCACAAGCGGCGGCCAGAAAATGTCAAAAACTTTGGGCAATGTTGTGGACCCGTTTGATATTGTGGAACGTTACAGTACTGATGCTTTGCGTTATTATCTGACGCGTGAAGTTTCTCCTTTTGAAGACAGCGATTTTACGGAGGAAAAATTTAAAGAAATGTATAACTCCAATTTAGCGAATGGTCTTGGTAATTTGACGGCGCGAATTTTAAAGATGAGCGAATCCTATCTTAATGCTCCGATTGCGGATGTTGATGAGGATTTTCCGGTGGAATATAAAGATTTTATTGAAAAATTTGAATTCAATAAAGCAATGGATTTTGTTTGGGAGAGGATAAGTGGCATGGATAAGCGCATTCAGGAAACTCAGCCGTTTAAACTTATAAAGACAGATAAAGAAAAAGCTCTTGGCGAAATTGCCGGATTAACCGGCGAGCTTTGGAATATAGCTGATTTGATTGCTCCATTTATGCCTGAAACTTCGCAAAAAATAAAAGATGCGATTAAAACAAACAAAATGCCGGAGCCGTTATTTTTAAGAAAAGAATAATACGCGTAGCGATTTTTCTATGGTTTGCCTTGCGGTATTACTAAGGGAAGAATGGGGAAATTGTATTTCATAATTTAAAGATATTTTCCAATTAAACCCAATCCGATCCAGTTTATTAAGTATCCTTAATAAAAATCGCGGTCGCGAAATATACTAAAGATACAATTTATAAAAAATAAGAAGTCATATTTTTATTAAGTTTTTAAAATAGTACAGCGCCTTTCCGTCCGTCATTTCTTCAATTAAAAATAATTTAACGAAAGGTTTAATGGCTAACTGTTGTTTTAAAAATTCTATTTCTTCTAAACATGGAAAAGGATGAATCCATGTGCTTTTTTGGCATTGATAAAACCCTAATTGAATAAGTTTGTTTCTTAAAGCATCCCTCGCCCCTTTTTTTGTTTCGGGAATGTCAAAAATTACCAATCGCTATTTTTTGTCCCATTTGGTTGGTTTTTTAATAATAAATTCATTTAGTATCAATTTTTTAATTTTTTCTCGCCCTTTTTTTGTTAAACGATAAACAAGGTAATCACCTTTTTCTCTTACAAATTGTAGATCTTTTTGTTTTTTTAATGAATTGAAACTGTGCCAGATTTTTTGATAATCATCATAAGATTGTTTTTTTCTCTGTTTTTGTGCTTTGACAATTTCGCCAGCAAGGCCTGGTGCCAATGCTCCTATCGTTAGAATACCTCCAAGCGCTATGATAGCCAATGTTGCGTTTAATATAGTTTTGGCTTTAGGATTTTTTCTGACTATTTCCTCAATCTCTTTTATGATAGACGGTTCAAGCGTTTTTTCAAATTTTATTGGTCTGTGTATTGGCATATTTATATTTTAAGTAAAAATCGCGGTCGCGTCAAATACTAAGGATTAGTTTTAAAGTTTTTCTTTTTTGATTTAATTTGTTAAAATTAATTGATGAAATCGAAATTATTTGACATACATTCGCATTTGAATTTTCCCGAGTTTGATAATGATAGAGAAGAGGTGATTGAAAAGATGCGGGAGGAGGGTATTTTTAGCATTGTTGTTGGCACGGATAAAAAAACTTCAACATTGGCAATAGAGCTTGCGGAGCGCTACGAAAATATTTTCGCATCTATCGGACTTCACCCAACAGACAGAGAGAATGAAGAATTTGATTATGGCTTTTATGGAAAATTGGCTGATCATCCAAAAGTTGTTGCGATAGGCGAGTGCGGAATAGATTTATTCCATTGTGATAAGGGTGATATGGGGAGACAAGCGGATATATTCAAGAAACATATTGAATTGGCTATAGATATTAATAAACCTTTAATGATACATTGCCGAGATGCCCATAATGAAGTGTTGAAAATTCTCCATTCTTATCATCTAGCGCATAGTGATAAATTGCGCGGCAATATTCACTTCTTTTCGGGAAATTTTGATATGGCGAAAAAATATTTTGATTTTGGTTTTTCAATCTCTTTTGCCGGTGTCATTACATTTTCCCGTGATTATGATGAAGTGATAAGAAGCGCGCCTCTTGATAAGATAATGATTGAGACGGATTCGCCATTTACGGCGCCTGTCCCTTACAGGGGCAAGCGCAATGAACCTTTATATGTGAAAGAGATTGCTCAAAAAATCGCTGAAATAAGAAATATATCTTATGAGGAGGTGGCCATAGTCACCGTAGAAAACGCTTTGAGGATGTTTTGCAAGGATTAGTTGCAATCCGCTGATATATTTGCTAATATAGCGCCTATGGATGAAATAGAGGAGATTAAAGATATAATTGAAGAAAATGTGGAAGCCGACCCTAAACTATATGAGATAGGGTATCTTTTAACGCCTTTAATACCGGTAGATAAGCTTGCCGATGAAGTAAATTTAGTGAGGTCAGCCATAGAGAAAGAGAAGGGTTTGATTACCGATGAAGAAACTCCTAAGAATAGACAGCTTGCTTATGAGATTAAGAAATTTAATATGGCTTATTTTGGCTGGATTAAATTTATGGCCAGACCGGATGCCATAGAGGGTCTTAAAAAGAATCTTGAAGAGAACGGCAATATTTTGCGATTTTTAATTCTTAGCGCGATGCAAGAAATCGCTTTTCAGAAACCGGCAAGAGAGCCAAAATTAAAAAATATAGAAAAACAATCAGCGGATTTGCCACACAAGGAAAAGATAAAAGAAGAGGAGATTGATAGAAAATTAGAGGAGATAGCCGGTATATGATTTATTTAATAATTAATATTTAATTTATAAATTATGAATCTGAATAAAGTTCTGCTTATAGGCAATTTAACGAGAGACCCTGAATTAAGAAGTCTTCCTTCGGGCGCGCAGGTGGCTTCATTTTCTATCGCCACTAATAGAGTATGGAAAGACCAGAGCGGCCAGCGCAAAGATGATACTCAATTTCATAATATAGTAGTTTTTGGCAAACAAGCGGAGATTGTCGCGCAATATCTTAAGAAAGGAAGCTCGGCCTTGATTGAAGGGAGAATTCAGAACAGAAGTTGGGACGGACCTGATGGAAATAAAAGATATAGGACTGAAATTGTGGCGGAGAGAGTTCAGTTTGGGCCAAGAAGGACAGATGGGCAATCTTCTTCGCAAGGAGCGCCTCAAGAAGAGCGTGGCAAAAATGAAAATGTTGATACCATAGAATATCCTGAAGATGATATCAATCCTGATGAGATACCTTTTTAGTTAGATGATAGTCGTTAGCCACTAGCCATTAGGGTTGACGATGAGTGATAAAAATTTACTAATGGCTAAATACTAGCGGCTAATAACTAATAAAATGAAACAATGCAGTTTTTGTACGAATAATGTCAAAACAGTTGATTATAAAGATGTGGAAACTTTGAAGAAATTTATTGACCCTTTGGCGCGCGTATTAAACAGGAGAAAAAGCGGCACCTGCGCCAAGCACCAGAGAAGACTCACCGTCTCTATTAAGCGCGCCCGTTTCTTGGCGCTTTTGCCTTTCATTGGCAGGTAATTTGTTCTATCTAGCGCCACTTGGCCACTCGGTGCCCAAGTGATTATTTACTCACTCGGTCTGTGTATTCTCCAGTTTCGGTATTGATGGTAATGATATCGCCCTCATTTATAAATAGGGGAACATTTACATTGGCGCCTGTTTCCAGAGTCACTTGTTTGTTTCCGCCTTGGGCGGTATTGCCCTTGATGGAAGGTGGCGCTTCGGTCACTTTAAGCTCCACTTTTATCGGGAGCTTTACGTCTATGATTTTGTCTTCAAAAATCATCGCATTCACTAGGCTGTTCTCTTTAAGAAATTTAAGCGATTGGCCGATAACATTTTCAGAAAGAGAGAATCGTTCGCTCGGTTTATTCTCATAGCAGAACCAAACTTCATTTTTCTTTGGATTTGAATATAAATATTTTGTTTGTTTGGTCTCCAATTCCGCTTCCACCGCTTTGTCGCTTTGGTGAAAAGAATGCTCCACAACCCTGCCGGAAATCATATTTTTCAACTTGGTCTGATTTACCGGTTTTCTCTGTTGCTTGCGGAAGACATGAGAATCAAGCACCTCATAAGGCTCGCCTTCAAAAATTATATGTTTTCTCTCTTTTATTTCATTATATTCTAACATCGCCATAACAGCCTTATTTTATAGCACATTAAGCCAAAAGTCTAGTAATTATCGAGGTTCAACCTCAATAGAAATAGTGTAACCTTTCTTGTCTCTGAAGTGTTATAATAAATATAGAGATGATAGAGATGGATGATAGAGAATAGAAATAATTATAGATTTTAACTTAATAAAATGGATTTTGAAGATAAAACAAAAAGCGATGAGGAGATATTAGTCTTGTCTATTGATAAACCCTCACTTTTTGAAATTATAGTTAATAAGTATCAGAATGCTTTTTTGCGCAAGGCAAAAGATATTATCCATGATGACGAGTTGGCCAGAGACATTGTTCAAGAGTCATTTATGAAGATTTATCTTAACGCCCCCAGATTCAAAAAAATGGAAGAAGCAAGTTTTAAAGCTTGGGCCTATAGAATTGTTTTAAATACGAGTTTCTCTTTTTACAGGAAGAAACAAAGAGAGGGGAGCTGGTTTGTCGATGAGGGGGCGGGTTTTTATGAGAATATCGCCGATGATTCTGATTATGTTAGTAAAGGCGAGATTGAGGATTTCATAATTTCAATATTTTCCAAAATGCCAAAAAGTTTAAGCCGCGTGTTATCGCTGTATTATCTGGAAGATAAACCGCAGAAAGAGATTGCCAAGATTGAAGCCGTTTCTCTGCAGATGGTGAAGACGAGAGTATATCGCGCCAAAAAGGAGTTCAAGCGGATTTGCGCCGAGGTTGTATTATGAAGACGATGCAAAATTATAAAGAAGATATACAATTTAAAAAAGGGGTGATGAGGAGAGTTTACGCTATCTGGCTTTTTAGGGAGACTTTTAATTTGAGAAACGGTTTAATCCTGCTTGCGGCTTGGCAGGTGACGCTTTATGTCTCTTTTGGCAGTGTCATCAGTAATGTTAATAATCTGTCGTCGTTTTTTGACATCGCTTCTGTCTATGGATTTATATTAAGCGCTTTTTTGCATACGGAGATGGTAATCAAATTATTTTTCTTATTTATTGTTATTTTTGCTTTTATGTTTTTGAAAGACGTTGTTAGCGGTATTTTTAATTTTAGTATCCCTGTAAGGATAAAGAGTCGTTTTAATTAATAGAGTTAATTTGCGCAAAAGCCGTTCGCTTATGACGAACGGCTTTTGCGTTTTTAAAAATCCCACCCCTAAGTCTCCCTTAGGTGTACCTAGGGGAATGGAACGACTTTGTTTTTTTAATTTTTTTTCATCGCTTCTTTTATTTTCTTTTCTATTTCGTTTGCAATCTTAGGATTTTCTTTAAGAAAAAGACGAGAAGCGTCATACCCTCTACCGAGTTTCTCTTCGCCGAAGTTGTAGGAAGTTCCGCTTTTTGTCACAATTTCGTATTTTTCTCCTATGGCTAGTATTTCTCCTTCTCTTGATATTCCTTCAGAAAAGATAAGGTCAAATTCCGCTTGCTTGAATGGAGCGGCAACTTTATTTTTTACCACTTTGGCGCGGACGCGATTTCCTATCACATCTTCTCCTTTTTTGATTTGAGCGATGCGTCTGATATCTATCCTAACGGAAGAATAAAATTTAAGAGCCTTCCCTCCGGGCGTTGTCTCCGGATTGCCGAACATTATGCCTATCTGCATTCTGATTTGATTTATGAAAATCACTGAAGTTTTGCTTTTGGCGCCTATGGCGGTGAGCTTGCGGAGGGCTTGAGACATAAGACGGGCCTGTTTCCCGACATGATATGCGCCCATCTCTCCCTCTATTTCATCTTTAGGGGTAAGAGCGGCTACTGAATCAATGATAATCAGGTCTAGTTTTCCCGAACGAACCAGGCTTTCTGTTATTTCCAGCGCCTGCTCGCCAGTATCAGGCTGAGAGATTAAAAGGTCGTTTATTTGGACCCCGAGTTTTTTTGCGTATTCCGGGTCCATCGCATGTTCCGCGTCAATAAAAGCGCATAAACCGCCTTTCTTTTGAGCTTGAGCGGCTATAAGAAGAGAGAGCGTAGTTTTGCCTGATGATTCCGGTCCGAAAATTTCTATAATTCTTCCCAGTGGTATGCCGCCCACGCCCAGCGCCATATCAAGCCCGATTGAGCCGGTTGATATTGCATCAATATCAACCTTAGGTGTTTCGCCGAGTTTCATTATCGCCCCTTCGCCGAATTTTGTTTTTATGAGCTTCAGAGTATCTTCTATACTGCTGTCTTTGTCGGTTTGGATTCTTTGTTGTTTTACTTTTGCCATAAAATATTTATTATTTATAAGTCACTCTTGCTGTTTTTTTAATTTCTCGGTTAAATTTATCTTCGGCCTTGATTTCTATTATATTATAGCCGAGAGACAAGAGCAATTCTTCATTAAAAACCCCTTTTTCGTCAGTGAATATTTGCCTGTCATTTAAAAATAGCTTGGAGATATTCTTTGCCGTTCCTTTTATATTTATAAGCGATTGATTTTTCAGCTCGCCGTCTTTTGGAGAGATTATCTCTATTTTCGGCCCGGCGAGGAAATTTCTCATTTCATAATACGAATAACCGGCAACGATTATGAATAAAATCAAGCCGACCGCGATTTTTATTATTATTTTGTTTTTATCCACCATATTCTTTTGAACGGTCTTCTTCTGATTCATTGTATATTTCTCTCGGTTTTGAACCGTCAGCGGGGCCAACCACTCCGCGCTCTTCAAGTATGTCAAGGAGCCGAGCCGCTCGGGCGTAGCCAATCTTCAGTTTTCGCTGTAAATATGACGATGAAGCTTTATCCGCCTCTATCACCAATTGGCGGGCTTCTTCGTATAATTCATCATCACCGCTTAGATTATCTTCTTCATCAAATTTTTGGCTGAATACGGAATTCTGATTATTCTCAGCTGAAAATAAATTGATATCTGGCGGCGCTTCATTTTCATATTCATCTTTCAGAAACTGCGCTACTTTCTTGACTTCTTTTTCAGAGACAAAAGGGGATTGGATTCGTTTTGGTTTTGACATATCGCCCGATAGATAGAGCATATCTCCGGAACCAAGGAGTTTTTCCGCTCCGGACATATCAAGAATTGTCCGAGAGTCAATTTGAGAGGAGACTTGGAGCGCTATGCGGGAAGGGATATTTGCTTTAATAAGTCCCGTAATGACATCCACTGAAGGCCTTTGGGTTGATATGACAAGATGAATTCCCACGGCTCGAGACATTTGGGCGAGTCTTACTATCGCCGATTCCAGTTCCCGGGGATAGCTGGACATAATATCGGCCAATTCATCTATTATTATCACTATATACGGGAGAGTCTCCGGCGCTTGAGATGGATCATCTTCGTCAGCATAATCTTTTTTTTGATTCTTTTTAATATACGGGGCTAGTATATTTTTATGGTAGGATTGGATGTCGCGCGCGCCATGCTGTTCAAGTATATTATATCTTCTATCCATCTCTCGAGCCGCCCATCTTAGCGCGAGAATGGCTTTCTTGGCTTCTGTCACCACTGGAGTAAGCAGGTGGGGTATATTGTTGTAGAGCGTCAATTCAACTCTTTTGGGGTCCACTAGTATAAGACGGAGATTTTCCGGAGAATTTTTATAAAGAAGCGATGTGATAAGCGCGTGGATCATCACTGATTTGCCTGAACCGGTCGCGCCGGCAATAAGCATATGCGGCATTTTTGCCAGATTTGAAAAAAGGGCTTTGCCTGATATGTCTCGGCCTAAGGAAAAGAGGAGGGGGGTTGGAGAATTTTTATATTCCTCGTCATTTAAAAGAGACGCCAATCCGACTATGGCTTTGACCATGTTCGGTATCTCTATGCCCACGAGCGATTTTCCCGGTATGGGAGCTTCTATTCTGATAGGATAAGCGGCCAAGGAGAGCGAGAGGTCGTTTTGGAGCGCGACTATTTTTGAAAGTTTGATTCCCTCGGCTGGCTTTAATGTATATTGCGTCACGGATGGTCCTATGGATATTTCGCCCATTTCAGTTTCAATTCCAAAATTTTGCAGAGTTCTTTTTATGATATTGGAATTTGCTTTTGTGTCTCCGACCGCCGGTTTGCCTCTATCGCTTTCAAGCAGAGAAAGGGGTGGGGGAGAAAATATTTTTCCCGAAAGAGTGGACCCTGTCGCTATGATAAGCTCCGCGCTTTTATCCGGCGTTTCTTTTTTGCCGGCCATTTTTTCTTTTACGGCGTTTACCGCCCCTTTCAGTCTCTCTTTTATTTCTCCATTGACTGGCGGGGTGTCTTGATTAAGTTCTTCTTCAGCTTCATCGCCCCCTTCACTTTCGTCTTCATCCTCCGTATTTTCAAAGTCATTTTTTTTGTTAAAGAAAGAGAGTCTTAAAAATTCTGGCCAGCCGAATTTGAGTCTCAGATTGAACATTGCCAGGAGAGAGATTATCAGGACGGCCAAGAGAATTATCAAGCTTACCCAGAAATCAAAAAGTTTTACTAGCGGAAATGAAATAATTTTTCCCACAAAGCCGCCGGATTTTCCGTCTTTAAAAATTAAATCCGTAAGTCCTAAACTTGAAGCGAGAAAAAAACCGCTGCTGATGAAAGTCGCCAGCATAAAGTTTGGCCGGAATGAGGTTAAAAAAGATACGCCGGTTAGAAAAAAAGAAATCGGCAAAAGGAAAAATCCTCTGCCGAAAAGAAATTCAAAAAATTTAAATACCGAGTCGCCGATTATTCCCGCTTTCCCTATAGCGGCTAGCGTGAAGAAGAGAGCAAAGACAAATGAAATTATAGCGAGGATTGAATGTTTGGTTTCTTCTTTTATTCCGGCGTGCCACTTTTCGGCATCATTGTTTTTTTTGCGTTTTTTTGCCATAGGATTATTATAAAGCGAAAAGTGAAAAACGAGAAGCGGAAAATGGCAATTTGTTGCCGGTCAGGACGGAAGCTTTACATTTTGTGCTTTAAGTTTTAAATTTAAATTATGATAAATGAGGAAGGTGGCAATTATTTGAATGAAAGAATAGGGAAGATTACGAATGCTCTATATAAGGTGACTGATTTTTTGCTGGACAGAGAACCCATTAAATGGTCTCTTAGAGATGTTTCAGTGGATATTTTGATGAATATTGTTTCTTTGAAAGATAAAAATCAACAAGATAAAGCGACGGCTTTTGTTAGAATTTTTGATTTATTGAATAAGATGATTTATCTACTTGATTTGGCAAGCGTAAGCGGGTTTATCGTTGGATTGAATTTTGAAATTTTGAAAAGAGAATATGAAAAAATCGGCAAACTTATAGAGTCTGACAAAGAAGAAGAGATATTGTTTTCTGATAAATTGTTTCCCGAATTGTCCGATAATGTCCATAAAGCCGGTCTATTTGGTAAAGGACAGGCGAATGAGTATTATGGACATAATGGACAGCATAAAGGACAAGGAATGGATAAAGGACAGGAAATTTATAAAGGACAAAGTAAGTCCATTACAAGCGGTTATTATGGAATTAAAGGAAAAGATAATTTAAGACAAGGAGGGAATAATGTTGATAGACATAAAGATAATTTTAATAATAAAGACTTGCCGGATAATCAAAAGGACACTCAATCAAAAGATATTATTGATTTTGTGAAAAGAAATGGTCATGTCACTATAAAGGACATTTCTTCCGGTTTTCCGGACCTAAGCCAAAAGACAATCCAGCGCAGATTATTGCATGTGGTGGATATTGGCTTGATGGAAAAAGAGGGGAATAAACGTTGGAGGAAATATTTTGTTAGAAAATAAGAGCAGATCGGAAACCGTTGTTTTTAATTAAGGGTTTATCCCGTCGCTCGTGAGCGACGGGATTTACAATATTATAATATATGCTGTTATTTAGACTTTTATTGACTTTAGGGGCCGTGAAAATATATACTGTAAAGTGCCTTAAATATAAGCCTAGAGCCTATCAGCCCCGGCTTGTTTTTATAAGGATTTGAGTTATCCACATTATAATTTTGAAAGCGATACGCGACGATTTATAATGTGTTTAAGTTGAATAGATTGATTTGACTGGTCGTCTGTTATTTTGCGATATTGTCCGGCGGGTCAGAATGAAAGAGGGCACATTGAAAAAAAAATATTTACGGATGAAAAGATTGAAATTCAGATTAGTTAAAAAGTTTATTTTATTGTAATTTCTTCTTATTCTTTTTTGTCTGTAAAGGCAGGAAAGTATGAGGGTTAATTAAATTAGTAATTATTAGTAGTTGCATAGAATTATTTAGGAACTGTCGAACTTAAATTCCTCTATGCTTACGATAGTCTTGAAAATGTTTTATTGAATTATTTTTATTTCGCCAAGCGAAATAAATGAGACGAGATAAAACACAACGAGATTATTAATTAGAAAGAAATTTATGAGTAGATTTAAGAAATCTAGGTTAAGTAAAGTAATTTCTGTAACCTTAGGTCTTACAACTGCTGTTATGATGTTTGGTGGTATTATAAATACATCAGGCGCGGCAACAACGGAAGAGCTTCAGTCACAGATTGCAAATCTTCTTGCTCAGATCTCAGCTTTACAGACACAGATGTCAGGTGTCACAGGCGGAGCTTCTGCCACAGGAGTAGTTTGCGGATATACATTCGGTGCGAATTTGAAGCAAGGTCAGTCTAGTTCAGATGTTATGAATCTTCAGAAGGTTCTAAACTCTGATTCAGCTACACAGATTGCTTCAAGCGGAGCTGGTTCACCAGGAAGCGAATCAAGTTATTTCGGTTCTTTGACGAAATCAGCCGTTATTAAATTCCAGAACAAATACGCCTCTGATGTTTTGGCCCCGGTTGGCCTAACATCGGGAACAGGTTATGTCGGCGCTTCTACCAGAGCTAAATTGAATGCTCTTTATGGAACATGCGCGGGCACAACTACTGGCGGTACAACTACTGGTGATACAACAACCACAGGCGGTACCACTACAGTTGGCACGGGACTTACAGTTTCATCGGTAGCTCAGCCAGCGGCAACACTGGCAGTAAATAGCGCCGCTAATCTTCCATTCACTAAAGTTGCTTTGACAGCTTCAACGGATGGAGACATTACTGTAAATTCAATCCTTGTTGAAAGAACAGGTTTGGCTCAAGATGCCGTATTTTCCGGAGTTGTCCTTTTGGACGAAAATGGAAATCAGATTGGCATTGCTAAAACATTGAATTCACTTCATCAGGCAACAGCCGGTGATTCATTTGTTGTTAAAGCCGGACAGACAAGAACTATCACTATTGCCGGTAATATGGTAGCTGACAACTCCACAAGAGCAGGTCAGGTTGCTTACCTTTCAGTAGTGGGAGTAAACACTTCAGTTAATGTATCGGGAGCGCTTCCTATTACAGGAGCTGGACACACAATCAACGCGTCACTTACAATCGGTTCAGTGGCAATGAGTCTCGGTTCTCTAAATCCTGGTTCAAGCCAGAGCAAAGAGATAGGCACAACAGGTTACACATTCACATCTGTTAATGTAACAGCCGGTTCAGCTGAAAAAGTCAGATTGAAATCAATCAGATGGAATCAGTCAGGTTCAGCCGCATCTTCAGATGTTGCGAACATAAAGACTTATGTTGATGGAACAGCTTATGATGTAGAGGTTTCATCAGACGGTAAGTATTACACTTCAAATTTCAGTTCAGGTATTGTCATTGACAAAGGAGGCTTCAAAGAAGTTTCTATCAAAGGTGATATCGCTGGCGGTTCAGGCAGAGGGATTGATTTTGATATCTACAAGACAACGGATATCAATATCGTTGGAGAGACTTACGGTTACGGCATAACTCCTCCAAACGGAACTGATACTTCAGGTACGGACGACGGCGCATTCCACCAATCAACAAACCCTTGGTATGATGCTTACGAAGTCACAGTATCAACAGGTTCACTCAATGTTCAGAAAGCTTCTACTGTAGCGGCCCAGAACATTGCTGAGAATGTGGCAGACCAGGCTCTTGGCGGTTTCTTGGTGGAAGCTAAAGGAGAACAGGTGTCTGTCGCAAATTTAATCTTCAATTTCTTGATTGTCAGAACATCAGGAACGACTCAAGGAGTAAACGACATTACCAGCATCACTTTGGTTGATGAAAATGGCAATGTGGTTGCCGGTCCGGTAGACGGTTCAGGCACAGGAACGGGCGGTACGGCTACATTCGCTGATACGGTCACCTTCCCTGTCGGCCAGCATTTGTTCACTTTGAAAGGCAAGATTGGCACTGATTTCGTAAATAACGATACAGTTCAGGCTTCTACAACCCCTTCATCAAATTGGACGACTGTCACAGGTCAGACTACGGGCAATTCAATAACCCCTTCACCTACATCAGCAGTTTCTGCTAACACAATGACAGTGAAGTCAGGTTCATTGGCAATCTCTGTATCTCCAGACCCGGCCGCTCAGACGGTTGTGGCGGGAGGTTCATTCATTTTTGCTAATTACTACTTTGACGCGACCGCTTCAGGCGAAGACATTAGAATGTCATCAGTGCCTTTGGCTTACGGCGTGTCAGGCGACGGTTCAGCCACCAGTCTTACAAGTTGCGCCTTATATGATGGTTCAACTAAATTGACTACAGGTTCAAACGCTGTTAATCCTTCAGCCGCCGGTTCATCAACATCATTTACATTTGATGGCACGGGATTGGTTGTTTCTAAAGGAATAGTTAAGACTATCAGCTTGAATTGCGATATTGCCGGAAATGCTTCTGGTAAATATATGTGGGGAGTTGATTCAGCCGCCACATTCGCTTCAACCGGTTTGACTTCAGGTCAGTCAATTACCCCAACAGCCACCGATTCCAACGGTCAGTTGATTACATTGGCTTCAGGCGGTTCATTTACAGTGACCCTTGATACTGGCAAGAGCCCTTCATCTAAAGAAGCGGGTGTTGCCGGTACAACAGGTAATGTAATGGGTGTATTGAAATTCCATGCGACAAACGAAGCAATCAATATTTCAAGAGTTGCTTTGCAGATTACATCAGCTTCAACTTCTAGAAATGACATTGCGAGACTGACATTGCATGATTACGATACAGGCGCGCAAGTCGGTGAAGCGTTCTTCACAACTGCCAATAACGCAACTTCAACATTGACAAGTACTTTCCAGGTTCCAAAAGATTCTGACAAGTATATGACAATTAAAGTTGATTTGGCGACAATCGGCACAACTGGTCTTGGTACACAGGGTCATTTAGTGACTGTTGATTACGATGGAGCTGATTCAACCGGCACCAGAGGTACTGGCGTAAATTCAGGCACCACTATCGACACCAGTTCAACGGCGGACACAGCTGTCAACGGCTTGAGATTGTTCAAATCTCTTCCTACTATCGCTAAAGTATCTGTTCCTACAAATACTTTAAGCAACGGTACGAAGTCGCTTCTACGATTCAAGATTACTGCTGATACAGCCGGTGATGTGGGCTTGTACAAATTCACTGTCCAGGTTTCTACCACAACCGCTGTTATTACTAACTTGAATGCTTACGCTTACTCTGATTCAGCCTTCTCAACACCGGTATCAGGTGTTAATGCTGGAGGTAAAATGATGAATAGTGATAAAGCTACAATGCAGAACAGCACAGATATAAATATCATTGCGGACCTTGCCGGAACAGCTACCAACATCCAAATTCCGGCCGGCCAGACACGATACTTTGAGGTTCTTGCCACAGTGGCAAGTTCAGCGGCTGGAGCATCAGTATCAACTCAACTACAGGGTGATGCTGCATATCCACAGCTTGCTAGCTTCATGGGCAACGTTACTCTAGTTGATGATGAGGCTGGTTCAAATGATGACTTTATCTGGTCACCAAACGCCACTACAACTTCAGTTAATTCAAATAATGACTGGACAAACGGTTACAATGTAACTGGTCTTCCAGGCACGAACTTGACTGCGGAAGTATTGTCTCAATAATTTAACCTTCTTGTGTCAGTTCGGCTAGCTAATGTTTAGTTAACCGGCTGATGGTTAGTCAAAAACCCCCTTTCTCGAAAGAGATTGGGGGTTTTTGCTATGTTGAGCTTGAGCAACTACAATCCCTATCAAGGACGGTCCTTGATAGGGATTGTTTTTTATCAAAATTTTGCTAAAATATATTTATTATCCTATTGTTGTTAGTATTCCCTTATCAAGGACGGTCCTTGATATTATTAAAAAATAAAATTTTATGAAAAATAAGTATATATTTATAGCTATTATTTTAATTATTGTAATCGGTACCAGTTTTTATATTTGGCGTGATTTAAATAAATTGTCGATACCATCAATTCAAATTGACACTTTGAATTTGAAAAATAATGATGGAGATATTGATAGTCAGACAAATGATAATAATATTGATAATAATCTAGGTCAAATTAATATTAAAATGCCGGATTTAGATAGGGAATTTTATTTTAAAGATAGTTTGCCAGTTGATGTTAAAGAATCTTACTTGTTGAGAATAAAGGATATTATAGCGGAAATTAAGAAAAACTCTGATTTTGTTGATAATTGGCTTGTTTTAGGTGTTTATTTAAAGACAATAGGGGATTATGAGACGGCAGAAGAAGTGTGGCAGTATGCGGGAGTGATAAGGCCATTGAATTCAACCTCTTTTGCCAATTTGGGCAGTTTGTACACTTATGAATTAAAAGATTATGAAAAAGCGGAAGCGAATTTTCGTAAAGCGCTGGTTAATGATTCTTCAAAAATCTATATTTATCGTAATTTTTATGAATTATACAAGTTTGGTATGAAAGACGACACAAAAGCAAAGGCCATTCTAAAAGAAGGGATAGCGGCTAATCCGGACACTTCAGACGACCTCCAATCTCTTCTTTCCAACAACTTTTAATTCTAACACACAAAGGACAGTCCTTTGTGTTGCGTGTATTTAAAGTGTCTTATATTAGATATCCACATTTATTCTCATACAAAGGACTGTCCTTTGTGTTTTATGTGTTATTATAATTAAATATGTATCGTAAATTTTCTTTCTCAGTAGGCGAGTTTTATCATATCTATAATCGTGGCAATGATAAAAGGGATATATTTTTAAACGAGGAAGATAGAAAAAGATTTATAAAATTATTATTTTTCTGCAATAGCATAAAGCCAGTCAACATAAGGGAAGTCCCCAAAGGACAGTCCTTTGGGGAGGCAAACAAGGGAGAAACACTAACTGATATTGGGGTTTACTGTTTGATGCCGAATCATTTCCATATATTGGCAAAAGAAAGGGTAAAAAATGGTATTAGTGTATTTATGAAAAAGTTATCCACAGGTTATTCAATGTATTTCAATAAGAAAAACGAAAGAACGGGGAAGCTTTTTGAGGGAGCATTTAAAGCCGTTCATGTGGATAGTGATGAGTATTTGAAGTATCTATTCGCTTATATTCACTTAAACCCTATTAAGTTGATTGACTCGGAGTGGAAAGAAAAGGGTATTTCTGATGAAGAGGGGGCGAAAGATAACTTGAATAATTATAAATATTCAAGTTATCTTGATTATATCGGGCAGAATAGGGAAGAATCAATGCTTTTAGATAAGAGCGCTTTTCCGGAATATTTTGCTGATTTTAAAGAATTTAACAATTTTATCAGTGAGTGGCTAAATTTCCAAGATGAGACCTTGGAAATGGATAATAAGAAAGTTGGAGATTTAATCAATTTAAGATAGGATAAGAATATTATGAATACTAAAAAAATAATCTTTCTGGTTTTAATAATTTTGCTCATTGGGGCCGGCGGGTGGTATGGCTATGGAAAATATAGTGATTTTATATGGTTGAGGGAGATGAGGAAAGAGGCGGATAGATTTAACGCTGAGCAGGATAGGCTCAGGGTGCTTATAGCAATGGATACTTATGGCGGCTCAACCCCGCAAGAGACCCTACAGATGTTTATTGACGCCGTTGAAAAAGGGGATTACGAATTGGCGAGTAAGTATTTAGTGGTGGAGAGACTGGAAGAGTGGAGAGATAATCTAGGAAATGCAAAAAATATAGACGAATTTCTGAAAGATGTAAAAGAAATAAGCAAAAATGTGGATAATGGTCGTTATTCTACTGAGGAAGATTGGTTTTTACTTGAAAAACCAATATATACAAAATTTATCAAATACCCATCCGGTATTTGGAAAATAAATGAAATTTAGGAATTGTCTAAAAATCGGCATTTTAATTTTGGCAGGATTATGTCTCTATAATCCTGTTTTTGCATACGATGACCTAACTACTCACCCTGCCCTTACGGATGAGATAGTGGATTTTTATAACTTATTTTTTGACGATAAACTCACAGATGATCAAAAAGAATGGATAATAGAGGGAGTTATGTCTGAAGATACGCCACCAAGATGGATAAATCATTTCTATGATCCTGTATATAAAGTAGGTTGGTCAGGAGAAAAGACGGGTATATGGCCAGCACTTAGTATAAAGTACTTTTCCAAAGTAATATTATCAAGCAAAGAACCTGTTTCTTCACTGGATTGGATACATAATCAAAATTTACAAGCTCAATACGGTGAATTCAAAGGGAATAGGACATGGGAAAGGGCTATCTATGAATATGCTAGTGGGAATGAAAAAGAGGCGTAT
The DNA here is from genome assembly GCA_964363045.1 of uncultured Candidatus Saccharibacteria bacterium. GTDB lineage: Bacteria > Patescibacteriota > Minisyncoccia. The sequence goes on along the minus strand of CAYIGM010000002.1, from coordinate 22,049 downwards.
TATACTCTCGGTTTCATACTTCATCTTGTGGAGGATGCGACGGTGCCGGACCATACAAGGAATGATACTCATGCGCATGAGTTGCAGTACATGACCGGTGATTATGGAAGTCCGTATGAAGAATATAATAAGCAGTTTAGAAGAGATACTTTAGACATAGCGCAAGGTTTTAAAAGTAGTGGCTATAATCCCGTTATGAAGGATTCAATAGATGAGTATATTATATCTTTGGCTGAATATTCTAATAAATACTTTTTTAGCAAAGATACGATTAATGATCCGAAATATAGTGACCCGAAGGTTGTAGAAAAAGATGACAATTTTGGGTATGGTAAAGATGAGAATTATGAAAAATTTCTATTGGCTAACATTACTATTTTTCATATCTATGAAAATGGAGAATATAAAAAAATAGAAAATTATTACCTACCAGAAAAAGACAATGATTCTATTGTTTTACTAAATTATTTCACCCGCCTTTCTCGTGAAGCGGTTATAAACGGCGCCGGAGTCATAGATCTATTTCGCAGTCAAGGAGAAGAAGCGAAAAATAATATCAATAATTTAAAAATTCCGATAAGTGACAGTTCAAGTGTTAAATCTCCGGTTAATAAGATTATAGGCGTGATAAATAGCGCTATAAATATTTATAATAACGCTGTTTCAGGCATCAAAAATCTCTTCCCGGGCACATCTATCGCGCAGACATCATCCGTTATAAATGCTATTCAACCGTCAAGTCAGGAAAATGTTTCTGCTGTCGCAAACTCTGTAAATAATGCAAATCAGCCTGTTGCGGCGCCGGTATTGTCCAGTGCCACCAGTAATAATCTAATCTCTCTTCAATATCAGCTGAATCAAGCCCAATTGGCGGTTCAGGCGCTTCAAACTCAAGCGAATAATTTAAGTAATCAAGCAAATATTCAAAATAGCCAGGCGCTAGCGCCTGCCGTCACGCAAAATACGATTCAGGCTCTTTCATCAGCGTCTAAAATTCAGCCAACTTCAATTCCCGCACCCGGCTTTGGCGGCGGCGCGCCTCCTGCGACATCATCTGACCCTCAATCCGGAGTGGGAACTGGTGATTCTCAAGTTCAGTCTGTAAGCGCCAGTATTGAAGATAAGGCAACTTCAGCGGGTAAGATTTTAATTATTGATGCGGATACGGAAGCGCCCGATATTTCACTTTTTGTTTTAGAATGCGAAAATTCCCTCGTCTCCGCGGGTTGTCTTACTTCAAGCGCCATTTTAAATATTTCATGGTCTTCAACTGCTGATGATTTGGATTATTTCATTACCGATACTAACGGCGTATTTGCCACAACGACAGCCACATCCACCGTTGTTTATGCGCTTAATAATTCAATTTTTTCGTTTGGTGTTTCCGCTCGCGATAAAGCGGGCAATATTTCCGCCACCAGTACGCAAACTGTTTCAATTTTCAATTCCGCTGTCGTTATAAATGAAGTGGCTTGGGCTGGCACTCAAGGCCATTCTAGCGATGAGTGGATTGAACTTTATAACAATACTGATTATGACATCCCTTTTGATAATTGGATTCTTGAAGCGGAGGACGGCGCGCCTTACATTCCTCTTTCCGGAGTGATAAAAGCGAAAGATTATTATCTGATAGAGCGAAGCGATGACGAGACTGTCAGCGATATAAAAGCCGATTTGATAGCGCCGTTTAGCGGGGCGGGGAGCGGGTCAGGTCTTTCAAATGCTGGCGAAACCTTGATACTCTCTTATAAAAAAGAAGGGGAAGCGACTACGACGATTGATAAGATGCCGGATACGAATCCCCTCGGCTGGCACGGCGGTTCAGCTTCCAGTTATCAAACAATGGAGCGGATAGATTCGCTTATTGTTGGTATTGATACGGAAAATTGGGGCACGAATAACGGTCTTATGATAAATGGCAAAAATGTTGATGGGAATAATATTACAGGAACACCGAAGTCAAAAAACAGTCTTTCTTCTCTTATTGACGGTTATCATTCGGATATTTCAGAAGATATCGTATTAACGAAAGCGAAAAGTCCGTATATCGTAGATAATCAGTGGAAAGTTTTTAAAAATGGGTCAAGTCTTACTATTGAACCGGGTGTAGTGATTAAATTTTATAATAAAGCTGGCTTTAGATTTGAAAATGCAAGTCTTATCGCAAATGGCACGCTGGCTGAACCGATAATTTTTACCAGTTTTTATGATGATGAATACGGAGGCGATACTAATAATGATGCCACCTCAACTTCCGCTCGACCCGGTTCCTGGTTTGGGGTTGATATTGATAGTGATATTTCAGGTCGGTCTGTTTTAGATAATACCATTTTTCGCTATGGCGGCTTGACTTATAATACTTATGGATTCGGGAATTATTATCCTTACGCCGATTTAAGAGTCGTTGATTCTTCAGTTGTTATTAATAATTCAATCTTTGAATACTCGGATTTTCGCGGTTTGGAATTGGCGAATTCTGATGCTTCCGTAACGGGTAATATCTTTAGGGACAATAATAAAAATGAATATGTCTATTCCGGAACAGATTCAGCGGTTCTTGTTGATAGCGGAAATATCTTATTTAAAGATAATATTATTGAGAATAATGAACGCGGGCTTAGTATTAAAGAAAGTCCAGGTGCTGTTGATTCTAATATTTTTAATTCAAACACGGATGAAGCTATTTTTGCCACTGGCAATCTTCCTCGATTTACCGGCAATTCGGCTTCCGGCAACAGGATAAACGGGATTGTCATTTACGGCGATATTGCGGTTGCCGGTTCCACCACGACTTTGGCGGCGGATACCCTTCCTTATGTAATGGACCGCACGGATATCGCCGTGCCGGAAGATTCCGCTCTTGTGATTGAAAAAGGCGCGGTTATGAAATCATTATATGCGGTATTGAAAGTAGGCGGGAATCTTGTGATTGATGGAGAAAAATCGGATGACATTGTTTTTACCAGTCTTTATGATGATACAATTTTTCCAGCAACTATTGCTGATGGCACAACTACTCCTTTATCAGCCCCAGTGTGGGGAGGAATTGAAATCTCAAAAACAGGCTCTATAAGCGGAAATGGCTTTACCGTGCGTTATGCCGGTTCGGATTATTCCAGGTCAACATCACTGGGTGGCATTTATGCCGACGAGTCGCCAGTCAGCATAAAAAACGCTTTATTTTTTGCTAATTTTCCATTTGGATTAAGAATTCAGAATTCAAACAATGTGGAGATATCAGATACTGAATTTAAAGACCATAATTTGGTAACAATGAGATACAGCTCAATGGCGGCGTTGGCTATCTATAATTCTTCCACCACTTTAACCAATCTTTTGTTTGAGAATAATATTCTCGGCATTCTTTCAGATGCAGTTTCAAATTTTACCGCTGATTTAATAAATTTTATAGGCAATACCGTTAGCACCAGCCCGGAAGGCTTATTTTAAGCCCTATATTTCCGCAATGTGAGCCATGCGGAATCCAAAGGAGGGTCCTTTGTGGCGATTGATTCTAAAGAGGCAACGGCTAATCCGTTGAGGATTAGCCGTTGAAACAGAATGTTGTATAATAAGTCTATAAATACTATAAATACAAAGAGGCTTATTTTTACTGCTATTTTAACGCTCGGCATTCTTAGTACTTCCTTTCTGCCAACGAACGCGCCACGAGCAGAGGCCGACGACACGGTAAACGCCGGTTTTGTCAGCGGGTTGTGGTATTCCAGCAATACTTTTTTCGCCGGTGATAATGTGAGAATTTATTCGGCCATACAGAATAATTCCGGTTTTGATATTGTTGGCAAAATTCAATTTTTTAACAATGAGGAGATTATCGGCGAGTCGGATTTCTCGGCGGTAAACGGCCAGTTGGCGGAAAAGTGGGCCGATTGGAAGGCTGAAAAAGGCGACCATAATATTTATATAAAATTGATTGATACCAAAAAGGCTCTTATCGGTGGCGAGTTTGAACCTATAACATTGGCTTTTGATTCTTCTAACGCGGATAAACGGTTTGTTGATTCTGACACTGATGGCGATAAAATCGGAGATGCGGTTGATACTGATAATGATAATGACGGACTTTCTGACATACAAGAGAAAGCGCTGGGGACAGACTCTTTAAATAAAGATACGGACGGAGACGGTGTTTCTGACGGGGAGGAGGTTTTAAGTGGCACAAATCCGCTCTCTGCCGATAGCAAGATAAGCGGAAATACCACGCCGGAAAATAAAATAAAAGACACAGCGCTGAAAGATGTCGCTGACTCTGTCGGACAAAAGACAGGAGCGGTTATAGATAATATTGTCGGGAGTTTGAAGGACAAGAAAACAGCCATTGATGAAAGCGGGCCGTCTAGTCGGAATAATTATTATGAAAAATTTATTTTGGCCTTGATTTATATTTTAGAGCATAAATGGCTTTTGGTCGCCGTCTCTTTTCTTCTGGCTCTGACAATAGGAAAGATATTGGGGATAATTTAAAGCTACAAATATGCGATGTCCGCAGTCATTTATAAATAAATAAAGCGCGAAGAAAAGAGGCGAGCGCGCACGAAGTTGACAGGATTTTATTCTTGAGTATACTTTAAACATATAGTCGCAGACAGTAGGCCTGTCCCGCCTTACGGGATAAATAAGCCCTGCCGAGACATTGGCCATTTTTGGCTATTTCTCGCGGCTTTTATAGGTCGTTTTTGTTTTTTTAGCCACTAGTTTTTAGCCACTAGCGACTAGAGAATCCAATAAAAAAATTATTATTGGCTAAGTATTAAATTATGGCAATAACAAGACAAAAGAAAGAAGAAATATTGAAGAATATTGAAAATAAAGGCAAAGAATCCGCTTCGGCTATTTTCGTGAATTTTCACGGATTGAATGTAGCAGGCGAAACAGAACTTAGAAATAATCTGAGGAATAACGATGTAGATTATGTCGTCGCAAAGAAGACATTGATAAAAAAGGCCTTTGACGCGCTTAAGCTTAAGGGAGAAATTCCCGAGCTTGACGGAGAGGTGGCGATTGCTTTCGGCAGAGAAGATGCTGTTGCTCCGGCTAAAGAGGTATTTGAATTTGGGAAAAAGCATAAAGACATGGTTAAAATATTGGGTGGCATGTTTGAAGGCGAGTATATAGACGCCAATAAAGCTTTAATGCTTGCCAGTATTCCGTCGCGCGCAGTGCTTTATGGAAAATTTGTTAATGTGATAAATTCACCGGTTCAAGGAATGGTCGTCACTTTGAATGGAGTTATGGGTAATTTCGTGAGAGTGTTAGGTCAAATAAAAAAAATAAATTAAAAGTTTAATTATAAAAATATTATGACAGAAGAAACAAAAAAAGAGGTAGAAGTGCCTGCAAAATTCAAAGATATTGTTGAGGCTATTGAAAAAATGAGCGTTCTTGACCTTTCAGAATTGGTAAAGATTTTTGAAGAGAAGTTTGGCGTATCCGCGCAGGCCGCTGTGGTGGCTGTCGCGCCGGCGGCCGGCGCTGAGGCCGGAGCAGGAGAAGAGAAAAGCATGTTTACAGTAGAACTTAAGAGTGCCGGAGAACAGAAGATTCAAGTTATCAAAGTTGCAAAAGAGCTTTTGGCTCTTGGTCTTAAGGAAGCGAAGGACCTCGTTGATGCCGCTCCTAAAGTGATTAAAGAGGGTGTTAAAAAAGAAGAAGCGGAAGAAATCAAGAAGAAGTTTGAAGCGGCTGGCGCGACGGTGGAGCTTAAATAAAACCGGCTTGAGACTTGAAAAAACGCGATAAAAGAGTTAAGATATTTGTATTATGGATATCTTAGGGACACTTTTAGGCTCTCAAAATCGTGTAAAAATTTTACGCTTGTTTTTTCTTAATGCTGAAAAAATTATAGAAAATAAAGAAATCTCCCGACGAAGCAAGGTTTTACCTGCCGCTCTCCGTCGGGAGATTTCTATTTTGTCCAAAATAAGTTTTATAAAGAAGAAAAGTCTTGGGAAGCTAAAGGGCTGGCAGATTAACCCAGCTTTTCCTTACTTAAATTTGCTTAGAAATTTACTTCTTAATTCTACTGCCGTGAGCGCGGAGGATTTATCTAAAAAACTTAAAGTTGTTGGTAGGATAAAATTAATAATAATATCCGGCATATTTATACAAAATAATGATAGCAGGGTTGACCTTCTGGTTGTCGGTGATTTTATAAAGAAAAATAAAATTGAGAAGACCGTAAAAGATATTGAGGCGATTGTTGGCAAAGAACTCAAGTATGCGTTTTTTGATACTGATGAATTTTTATATCGTTTGGGGATATATGATAAATTCGTGCGGGATATTTTGGATTATCCACATGAGAAGATTTTAAATAAATTGAATATATAATAAATGAAAGGAGATATTCTAAAAGTCGGCGAACACTCTCCCTCAAAGAAGATTTTAATTGCGACAGGCCTTTATCCTCCCGATATCGGCGGACCGGCGACTTATTCAAAGCAATTATTTGACCACTTGCCTCTGCATGGGGTGAGCGTCTATATTGTAAATTTCGGTAAAGTCAGAAATTTGCCGAAAATATTGCGTCATTTTATTTATTTTTTAATGCTGTTAAAAAAAGGGAGAAATACTGATGTGATTTTCGCGCAAGACCCGGTGAGTGTCGGCTTGCCGGCCTATCTAGCTTCAAGGATATTAAGAAAAAAGTTTGTACTTAAAGTTGTGGGCGATTACGCTTGGGAACAGTATTGCCAGAAATCTTCAATTACCGGTCTTCAATTACCAAGTTTGGAAAAATTTCAGGAAGAAAAGTATGATTTAATTACCGAGATGAGGAGGAGGATACAAAAGTATGTTGCCCAGCATGCCTTTAAAGTGATTGTGCCCAGCAATTATTTAAAAAAAATTTTATTAGGATGGAGTGTCGCCGAAAGCAAAATTTTTGTTGTTTATAATTCTTTTAGTCCGTCTTCCGTGCTTGAAGATAAGAATGAAATAAGACGGGAATACGGTATCAATGGAAATATTATCGTCTCAATCGGCCGGCTGGTTCCGTGGAAAGGATTTGGCTCCCTTATTGAGATTATGCCTGATATTCTAAAAGATTATCCTGATGCGAAACTTTTGATTATTGGCGATGGTTCGGAAAAGAAAAATTTAAATAATAAAATTTTGAATCTTAGTCTTGAAAATGAGGTGATAATGACTGGCAGGCTCCCTCACGAAGAACTGCGCGCTTATTTGAAAGCTTCCGATATCTTCATTTTGAATACGGCTTACGAGGGGTTCTCGCATCAATTGCTCGAGGCTATGGCGGGCGGTATTCCTGTTGTGGCAACTGATATTGGAGGAAATCCGGAGCTTATACAAGACGGAAAGGACGGTCTTTTGGTTGAATATAACAACAAAGAAGAAATAAAATGGGTTATTTTAGAACTGTTGCGTAATGAAAAATTGAGAAATACTTTAATTCAAAATGCCAAAGAAAAAATAAGAGAATTTTCAGGAGAGATAATGATAAATGAGACGATTAAAATATTAATATAATTTATGATAAAAAATGTTTTAATGATTTCAAGCGATAGATTGATATTTGAAGAAGGCTCTGAAGTAAGAAGCCGTATGATTGATTACGGCGGATTAGTGAAAGAGCTCCATGTGATAGTGTTTAATAAAAGAATCAAGAATCAAGAATCAAAAATAGAGAAGCAAAGAATAGCTGATAATATTTGGATTTATCCGACAAATTCGCGCAGTAGGTGGTTTTATATTAAAGACGCGATAAATATCGGGAAGAAGATTATTTATGATTTTAAATTTGTCATTGATGATTCGCTTATCACTAGCCAGGACCCGTTTGAAACGGGTTTAGTCGGCTGGTTGATAAGAAGAGAGACAGGGATTAAACTGCAAATACAAATTCATACTGATTTTCTATCCCCGTATTTTAAAAGAGAGTCTCTGTTAAATCGCATCAGATTTATTATCGCTCAATTCTTGATTCCTCGCGCGAATTGTATCAGAGCGGTTTCTCTTAGGATAAAAAAATCCGTATCAGAAAAATTTAAAGTTTATAATATAGAAATTTTGCCTATTTTTGTTGATGTAAAAAAGATACGAGAAACGCCAATTAAAGATAATCTTCGCAAAAAATATCCGCAATTTGATTTTATAATTCTTATGGCCGGACGCCTTACTGTTGAAAAAAATATTCCTTTGGCAATTGATGTTATGAAGGATATTTTGGAAAAATACCCCAAGACAGGTCTTGTTATTGTGGGTGCCGGACCGAAAGAGAAAAAGCTTAAAGCTAAAGCCAGGAAGATGGAAGCTAATATAATTTTTGAGCCGTGGAGCGACGACTTGATTTCGTATTATAAGACAGCCAGCGTTTTTCTTCTCACTTCAAATTATGAAGGTTTCGGCAGGACTGTTATAGAGGCTGTGACGGCTTCTTGCCCCGTAATTATGACTGATGTCGGACTTGCCGGTGAGATAATAAGAGACGGTTATAGCGGATTTGTGGTGCCGGTCGGCGATGAAGAAAAACTAAAAAAAGTTCTTTTTAAAATAATTCGCGATAGGCTGCTTTTTAATGATTTTGTCGTTAGCGCTGAATATATGTCTGCTGTTTTGTTTGATAAGCAAGAATACTTGAATGCTTATAAGAAGTTGTGGGAGGATTGCGTTTCTTAAATCTTTCTGGCAATTGCGATAAGATTTGAGTAGCCGCTTTTTCTTTTTATTTTTTCTAATTTTTTTACGGCCAGTCTGTTTTTTGCCAGCAGTTGACCCAATTCTTTTTCAGTAAAAGCATGCAGGAAGCGGGCCTTTTTATATTTTCCGAAATTAAGATAAATATCTTTAAAATCAAATTTAGAAAGTCTGAATAATTTTAAAAGGGCGTATTTTATGATAATGGGAATAAACTTTTTTTGCCACAGGTTCCATACGGAGATAATTAAAATTCCATCATTTTTCAATACTCTGCGCGCTTCTTTGATGAATTGGTCTCGGAATTTTTTAGATGGAATATGGTGTAAAACGGCAAACGATATTATTATGTCAAATGAATTGTCTTTAAACGGCAAATTTAATGTGTCGGTGTGAATGAATTTCGCTTCTTTTCCATATTTTTCTTTCGCTATTTTCAGCAAATTTTCTGATGCGTCACTGCCGGTATATTTGATATTTTTACCTTTCAGTTGTTCAAAAAAACGGCCGTTTCCGCATCCTAAGTCCAATATGTTGTCGCCTTCTTTTATAAGCCCTTTTATGAAATTTAATTCATTCCAAAATGCCGTTCGAGTATAAGAAAAATCTTCCGCTATTTTATTGTAATTGGCGATTGATTCATCTAAAATTTTTTTTGCCATTTCTTCTTCCATTGTTTATAGTATAGCTAAATTGCGGGAATTTTTCCAAATTTATTATGCTTTTTAAACATCTTAAAACAGAAGCAGATTTAGAGAGGCTCAAGAGGGTCATTTCCAAAAATAATGCGCTTTATGAGCGTATATTAGAGATAAAAAAGAAAATCAGTTTCAGGCCCGCTGGGCATATCTTTAAAACAAAGCCATTGCCGGTTAACGCGGAGGTTTTGGCTTTATATAAAGATATGGTTGAAAAAGGGGAAGAGGAAAGGTCTCTTGAAGCGGAATTGTTATTGCGAAAAATAAAGACAAAAAGCAATTCGGGGATAGTCTCGGTCTCGCTTCTGACCAAACCTTTTTCTTGTCCGGGTAGATGTATTTATTGCCCGACAGAGAAAAAGATGCCCAAGAGTTATCTTTCCAAAGAGCCTGCCGCCAGTCGCGCTTTGAGGAATAATTTTGACCCGTATAAGCAGATTATTGCGAGGCTTCGGGCGTTAGAATTAAACGGCCATCCGATAGATAAGATTGAAATTATTATAATAGGCGGAACCTGGAGTTATTATCCGCATAAATATCAGGAAGAATTCATATCGGAGATTTTCAGGGCTTGCAATAATTATAAGAAAAAAAGAGGAATCAAGAAAAATACCAAACCGTTGAATGGATTGCAAAAAATCAATGAAAGCGCAAAATGCAGGATTATAGGATTGTCTGTTGAAACAAGACCGGATTATATAAATTTAGCGGAAATAGAGAGGATGAGAAAGTTTGGAGTGACGAAGGTGGAGATAGGCGTGCAGAATCTTGATGAAGATGTTTTATCGGCCAACGCGCGCGGAGCGGGAATAGGCGAGGTCTCCAAAGCGACAGCTCTTCTTCGTTTGGCCGGATTTAAAATCGTTTATCATATGATGCCGAATTTATACACCAGCACTTATAAGAAAGATGTCTGGATGTTTAAGGAGCTTTTTTCCAATCCGCTGTTTTACCCCGATATGCTGAAGATTTATCCGTGCGTTGTTCTTAAAAACAGCAATTTGTATAAATTATGGCAGAAAGGAAAATTCAAAACTTATGACGATAAGAAGCTGGCGAGGCTTCTGATAGAAGTGAAAAAGAATCTTCCTAAATTCGTCAGATTAATTCGGGTCATTCGCGATATTCCGTCAGAATATATTGTCGCCGGAAGCAAGATTTCCAATTTAAGGCAGATTCTTGAAAGAGACCAAAAAGAAAATAATTGGAAATGCAAATGCATCAGATGTAGGGAGATAAGAGAGGGAAAGATTCAAATTGAGAAGTTGAAATTTGAAAAAGAAGAATACCGGACTTCTGTCGGCAAAGAAGTATTTTTAAGTTGGAATGACCGGAGCGCGGACAAACTGGTTGCCTTTTTAAGGCTTTTTCTGCCCGGAGTTTCTGACAAAAAAGAAGCACCCCCCGCGCTCCGCGGAAGCGCTATTGTCAGGGAGCTTCATACTTACGGCAGAATGGTGCCTGTGGCAGAAAAGGGGATACAGAGTCAGCATCGCGGGCTTGGCAGTTCCCTCATTAAAGAAGCTGAAAAAATATCCCAAGAGGCCGGATATAAGAAAATGGCCGTAATTTCAGGCGTCGGTGTCAGGGATTATTATCGGAAATTGGGCTATCGGCTTGATGGCGGGTATATGGTAAAATCATTAATATGAAGCTCTTATTTATAACCCAGAAAGTTGATAAAAATGACGACCTTTTGGGAGTTTATCATGAGTGGATAAAGAGATTAACTCTTAAGTTTGAGTTTATACACGTTATCTGTCTTTATAAAGGGGAATATAATTTACCCATTAATGTTGAAGTTCATTCTCTTGGAAAGGAGGAATTTCCGGATTATAAGAAACCGAATAAGCTCGGATATATTTTAAAATTTTATAGACATATTTGGCTTTTAAGAAATGACTATGATCGTGTTTTTGTCCATATGAATCCGGAATATGTCATATTAGCCGGTCCGCTATGGAAATTTTGGGGTAAGAAAGTTGTCTTGTGGTATGCGCATTTTCTTGACAGTTTGAAATTGAGGATAGCCGTCTTTTTTACCGATAAAGTTGTGACCTCGGTTAAAGAAGCTTTTCCTTTTAATATGAAAAAACTTGTTGTTTTGCAGCAAGGGATAGATATAGATAAATTTAATCCGATAGCCGGTAAATTAAAAGATGAAGATAATAAATTTAAGATTTTATATTTAGGCAGGATAAGTCCGGTTAAAAATCTTAATGTGTTGATTGAAGCGCTCGGTATTCTAAAAAATGGAGATTATAATTTTCATCTTAATATTGTCGGCGGACCGACGGAAAAGGACATGAATTATTTCAATCAAGTCAAAGAGAAAATAAGAATATTAGGGCTTGAAGATGATGTTTTATTTTTGGGTAAAATACCTAATAGTCAAACACCGGCAATATATAATGATAATGATATTTTCGTTAATCTGACAAAGACGGGAAGTTTTGACAAGACGACCCTTGAGGCTATGGCTTGCGGTTTGTTAGTCCTTGTTTCCAGTGAAGCTTTTAGCGGAATATTTGACGCGCATTTAAGAGATTTGCTGATGTTTAAAGAAAGAAATGCCATTGAACTTGCAGCTAAGATTGAGAAATTAATAAAGTTTTCTCTTGAAGAAAAGAATGTTATAAAGAAAAAAATGAGGGATATTATAGTTCAAAATCATGGTTTGGATAAATTAATAGACAAGTTGGCTTATGTTCTTGAGGAATAATAAAATTAAAGAATGGATTTATTCTTTAATGAATATTTTATTTTATTTTATAAATCCTCCCGGAGCTTCTATTTTGATGTATCATTCAATCGGCAAAAATGATTTTTTGTTTAATGTCGCGCCGGATAATTTTGCGCGTCAAATGAGGTATTTGAAGGATAAGAATTATAAAGTCGCAAAACTCGCGGATATTATAGAAAAGATAAAAAATAAAGAAAAAATTTCGTCAAAAACAGTAGTGATAACTTTTGATGACGGGTATAAGGATAATTATTCCGAGGCCTTTTCCGTTCTTCAAGAAAATAATTTTCCAGCCACTGTTTTTCTTTCCACTTTTTATATTGGAGGGAAATTCAATGGCCTGGATATTTTAAATTGGCGGGAGATTAAAGAGATGGAAAATTCCGGACTTATTGATTTCGGGTTTCATTCGCATACTCATCCGCGCAAGATGGCTGATATGGATGATAAAGATTTTTACCGGGAAGTTAAAATGTCTAAAGAAATTATAAATCATAATATTTCTAAGTCGCTGTTTGTTTTTGCTTATCCAAAAGGGAGTTATAATGAAAATCAGATTGAATTTTTGAAAAAGGATGGATTTCTGGGGGCGGTGACAGTAAATGAAGGTTTGGCGGGTCAAAATGACGATATTTTTAAGCTTAAGCGGAATTTTATACATAAGAATTGCGGTTTAGCTGAATTTAAAGGCAAGCTCGGTTTTAGCGTCGTTTTTTATAATTTTATTAAAAAAATTATATGAAAAAAAATAATAAAATAAAAATTATTTTATTTGCAGTGGCGCTTATTGCGAATCTATTGATGTTTTTTTATCTGTATTTTTCGCGCGGACAACAATTTTTTAATCCGCTTGTTCAGGGGACTGATCAGGCGGAATACGGCCGTATTGCCATAAATCTGGCGGAGCGCCATTCTTTTTCTTTGTCTCAATCAGCGCCTTATATTACTGATTCAGCGCGAACTCCGCTTTTCCCGTTCTTTTTGACTGTCAGCTATCTTCTTACCGGCGGTTTTATTTTAGCCACATTGCTTAATATATTAATAAGCGCCCTTACGGCAATTATTGTTTTTGAAATAGCGATGACGATAACTCACCGTCTTAATATAGCTGTTTTTTCAGGAATAATTTTTGCCTGTCTTCCTTACAAAGCCTATCTTTCAAGCATGGCAATGGCTGATATTCTTTTTACTTTCTTTTTTAGCCTGTTTGTTTTATTGTTTTTGAAAATTATATCAAAGGAGATAAATTTTAATTTTAAAAATGTTGTTTTAGTCGGAGCTTTTTTAGGCCTATCTGTTCTTACGCGCCCGGTAACCCAGTTTTTTATAATTATTCCGATTTTTGTTCTCTTATTGTTTTTTAAAGAAGAAATTAAGAAAAGATTTATGATGTCTGTTTTAATGATTGCGGCATTTGTTTTTGTTTTGTCGCCTTGGCTGATACGCAATGAGATTCATTTCGGGGAATTATTTTTGTCTTCCGTGGGAAGATATCATATGTATGTAAGTTATTTCGGGCCATGGCAGGCGTATAAAGACGGCGTCTCTCGGGATGAGAAAAATAGCGAAATTTTAAAATATATTGAAGAAAAATACGGCAAAGACGCAATGTATAATATAACAGCTTCAACAGAACTCGCGCGTCTGGCTAAGGAGAAGATTTTAGCGCATCCTTTGAGTTATGCTTTTTTTCATATTTCGGCAACCCCTGTCTATTTTTTGAATAATGGAATGTTGCTTACTTTGCGTGAGGCGTTTGATTTAAAATTGCCTAATATCAATATAGCCCAAAAAGTTTTCGCTCTTGATTTTAACGGTTTATGGGAATCTGTTCTTGAATCAGGGATACTCTTTATAATTTTTTTCTTTGTAAGTTATTTTTTGACCGCATTAAAATCGGGGTTGGGGATTTTGTGGGCGTTGGGATATTTAAGAAGAAATTTTATTGTTGGAATTTTTGCAATTTTGACAATGGCGTATTTTTCGTTGATTGTCGGATTTGAAGGGCACGCAAGATTTAGAATACCGATTGAGCCGTTGCTTATAGTATTTTTTACGCTGGCGATTGCGGAAATATGGAATTTTATAATGGGTTTGGGAAATTTATCAAATCAGGTTAAAATTGATTGATGGCCGGTTTGGAGAAAAAATTTAAGATTTTTTATGTGGCAAATGCCCGTATTCCTACGCAGAAAGCTCACGGGGTGCAAATATTGAAGATGTGCGAAGCTTTGGCCAAGGAGGGGGCCGATTTGACCCTTATTTTGCCGTGGAGATTTAATTCTATTAAAGATGATCCTTTTTCTTATTATAATATTGAGCCTGTCTTTAAAATTAAAAAATTACCCGCTATAGACTTGATGTTTGTCGGTATTCCGTTGGTGTTTTTTCTTGAGGTTTTTACTTTTTCTGTTTCGTTGTTTTTTTATTTTTTGGCAAAAGACGGTGATTATTCAGTTTACACAAGAGGAGAAATGGTTGTTCCGCTTTCATTTTTTTTGAAAAAGCCCATTTTTTGGGAGACGCACATAAAGCCGGGTAATTTTGATTGGTATAAAAAAGCTTTTGAAAAAGTAAAAGGCATTATTGTGGTTACAAAAAATTACAGAGATGAACTTTTCGTTAAATATAATATCTCTAAAAATAAAATTTTATATGTTCCGGACGGTGTTTGCCTGAAGGATTTTGATATAAATATTGAAAAACAAGAGGCCAGAAAAAAATTGGGCTTACCACTTGATAAGAAAATTATTGTTTATGCCGGCAGTTTTTTAAAGTGGAAAGGAGTCAATACCCTTATTGAGGCCGGAAAATCTTTGAGAGACGATATTTGTTTGTATTTAGTCGGCGAGTCAAGCCAAGAGGAATATAATTTTAAAAATATGAAATTTATCGGCTTGAGGCCGTATAAAGAAATTCCTTTATGGCTTAAATCAGCGGATATTCTTATTTTGACAGGCACCGCTAAAAGCGATATTTCAAAGTATTACACTTCGCCTTTGAAACTTTTTGAATATATGGCATCAGGCAGGCCCATTATCGCCCCCAAACTGCCGTCTTTTTTGGATATTTTGAATGAAGAAAATGCTTTTTTGGTGGAACCGGACAATGCGGAAAAATTGGCGGAAAAAATAAAATTTGTCTTGGAAAATAAAAAAGAATCCCAAGATAAAGCGGAAAAAGCGCATAGTTATTCAAAAAATTATTCCTGGAACAAAAGAGCCGGTAGCATTATAAAATTTATCAAAATGGATACGCGAGATTTATAAGATTATGAAAAAAAGTTTCACCTTGAAAATTTATACTAAAAAAGGCATTACCAAAGAAGATATTTTTTCTGGTAAAGATGTCCTGCATTTAGGTTGCGGTAATTCTAAACTTAAGGGGGCGGTAGGCGTTGATAAGCTAAAAATGCCGGCAGTTGATATCGTATGCGATTTAGATTCTGTGTTATGGCCTTTTGAAGATAATAGCATTGATTTGATTTTCGCGCATAATGTTTTGGAACACATAGATAATATTGTTGATTTTCTTAATGAAGTTTGGCGAATAGGCCGAAACGGCTCGCGGGCGGTTATAGCCGTTCCTTATTTTCGTTCAATTGACGCTTTTATAGACCCCACACATAAACATTTTTTCACGGCAAGTTCGCTTGATTATTTTTTAAATAAAAAAAGTTCGCTTGCCGATTATGGTTATACTGACAATAAATTTGAAAAAATGGGATTTTGGTATGGGTGGCCGCAGGATTCAGATAATTTTTTTGTGAGAATTTTTAAAAAATTTATTTATAGATATTCAAAATTTTATGACCAATATCTTTCTTTGTTTTTGCCGGTAAAATTATTAATTTGGGAATTGGAAATTAAAAAATAATATATGGCAAAAATAGGTATAATCTTGCACCCATACGGAGAAGGGAAGCCAGCCGGACTAGGCCGTTATATTTTTGATTTGACGAGATATCTTATTGAAAACGATAAAGAAAATGAGTATATAGTCTATCTAAAAAAGAATCACAAAATAATGCCGGAATTTACGACATCAAATTGGAGAATTGAAATTTTGGGTTTCGGGAGATTCTGGATGGAGATAGGGCTTTTGTTCGCGCCCAAAGCTGATATTTATATTTTTAATACCCCTGTTATGCCGATTTTTTTTCACCCTAAGAAATCCATTGTGGTTGCTCTTGATTTTGCTTATCTTTATTTTAAGCCGGAAGGCTTTAGAAACAGAATAAATAATTTTTTATTGTATAAGATGAATGGCTTGGCTTTAAGGCGGGAGGATAATATTGTCTCTATTTCTGAAGCGACAAAGAAAGATATTATAAGATTGTTTGATATTCCACATAAGAAGATAGAGGTGATATATCCCGGGTTCAGTAAAATATGCGTTTTGCCGTCGGAAAAGATTGCCGTTCCTTTAAATTTTTTTCTTTATGTCGGCGTGATTAAAGAAAGGAAGAATCTTCTGAATATTATAAAGGGATTTTATGAATTCAAAAAAAAGAATGAATCCGATTTTAAATTTGTTGTCGCGGGTAATGGCAATAATGTTTATTATAGAGAGATATTACGCTTTATTGAAGAAAATAATTTAAAAGAAGATGTGATTTTTTTAGGATTTGTCAGTGACAATCAACTCTCTTTTCTTTATAAAAATGCGTCAGCTCTCGTTTTTCCAAGCTTGATTGAAGGTTTTGGCATGCCCGTGCTTGAGGCGATGGCTTGCGGTTTGCCGGTTATCACTTCCGACAGGAGTTCTTTATCTGAAGTGGCCGGCGGGGCCGCGCTTTTAGTTGACCCGAAAAACCCCGAGGATATTGCTACCGCTATGGCTAAGATGGTTTTTGATGAAAAATTAAGAGACGAGCTGGTAAATAAGGCTGATTTGAGAGCCGGTGATTTTTCTTGGGAAAATTGCGCGGAAAAATTTATTGAATTATTTAAGAAAATATGAGACGAATCTGGCAAATTTTAAAACCACATTTTTTATTTATTATTTTTATTTTAATATTGGCTATTTATCTTGGTGTTAAGGCTTTACCTGAAAATGTTTGGGATGATTGGGGCTTTGGTTCGGCGCAGACGATGATGAGCTCCAAACATTGGGTGAATGACGGATTTATTTACAGTAAGTTTCTTTTTATACCGACTGGTTATTCAAAAGCGGTTCGTTATTTTGATGAACCGGACTTGAGGCAACACGCTCATGGCATACGAACCGGCGAGCTTATTGGAAACAGACTTTATTATACTCATTACCCGGCCGGCTATCTTTTGCCGTATGCAATTTTAATGAAAATCGGGGTTTCCGCGAGATTCTGGTTTAGATTTTTGGCGATAATAATATCACTTGCCGGGTTGTCGTTTATGTACGTGGCATTTGCGCTTGTTTCAACGCGAACAATCGCTTTTCTGTCGGTCTTGTATTATGCCAGTTCGACGATGTTTTTAGGAATAGCGGATTCTTTAGCCAATCAGCCCGTAGATGATTTATTTAGATTTTTAATTTTATTTTTAAGTATATGGGTATATAGAGTTTCTGATGATAAGAAGAAGAGATTTTATAATATTCTTATCTGGTTTTTATATTTTACCCTTGCCAGTTCTTCGTACGATTCTACTTTCTTTATCTTTGTTTGGCTGGTCGGTCTTGATCTTATAATGACAAGAAAATTTTTATGGAAAAGATGGTTGATTTTTGCCATGGCGCCCGTCTTGGCGTTTTTTGTTCAGCTTTTGCAGAATTTATGGTATTTGGGGATTCACGACGCTTTGTTTGATATTTATGGTTCCTTTCGGGCGCGTGCCAATACCGGACCCGGGTCGGGTATTTTAGAGAAGCACACAAGAGCGATTTTCTCGCCGTGGGTATATATGACAGATTTGCGCGCGCGGTTTATTATTCCTATTATCGTAATTTTATTCACCGCGTTTGCTGTTTTAAAAAAGCGCGCGGTTGAAAATTTTTATTGTTTTCCAAAAAATGAAATTCTGGGGCTTTTAGCTGTTTCCGGTTTTGCTTATCCTTTTATTCTCGTTTCGTCCGGTTATTTCCCATACCAGGCAAGGCAGGCGGCGCCATTTATTTCTTTGCTTTTGGCGTCCTCAACAGTTTTAATTTATTTAATTTTAAAAAATATAAAAAAATTTCCCGCTTGGAAGCTAAGCTTCCAAGCGGGTGGAGTGGCGTTTTTAATTTTAATCAGTTTGCTTTGGTTTAAGCAAGCGGAGAGAACTTATGCGTATGTTAAACAATGGCCGAATAATGCCGTTGATGAAAAAATTATAAAATTCGGACAAGATATGAAATCTGCGGCTCAAGGCCGTGATGGTGTGGTATTCAGGATGGATGAAGCCGGTTCGTATCGTTATCCTCAAGCAGATCCATTTTCGGAATATTATTCCGGTATGCCGATTTTATCTTTTAAAAATGAAAAAGATTTGGCGGATGATTTGATAAAATTGAAAAATCATTCCCAGTATCCGTTTTTGCCGATTATTATTGCCAATGACCAAGAGGTAAAAATTATAAGAGAATTTTTAACCGACAATGCTTATGGCGAAATCTATATTAAATAAAAAAAATTTGTTTTTAATTCTCGTTCTGATTTTCGGGATTTTTTATATTTTTAATTTCGTATTTTCTTATAAAGATATTTCTTTAGCTTCAGGTGGCACTCAAGAGGATTTTATTTTGGAGTATAATGCCGGAAGGAATTTTGCGCTGAAAGGATTTGTCAAACTTTTTTTTCTTCCTGATTATTCAACTGATTTTGAAAAAAACTCACAGCCTATATTTTATACACATAATCCGTCTTTACCATCGGCTGTTCAAGGGTTTCTTATAAAAATAGGGTTTAATGTTTTTCAGTCAAGAATTTTTTATTCATTGATTTCTTTAAGCGGAGTCGCTTTTTTATTTTTATTTTTGAGCGAATCGGTCTCTTTGCCTGCCGCCGTTTTTTCTTCAATCTTTTTAATTGTTAATTTCAGCGGATTTTTAAGTCTCGTTGACCATAATCAATATTCTCTCAGTTTTCCAATATTATTCGGTTATTTGTGGGTTAGATATGGCAATATGCCGAAGAGATATTTTATTGTGCCGCTTATATTTTTTATCGCTTCGTTTGCGAATTATATGCTTGCCGGCTTTATGCTGATTTCGGAATTATTATTCGGTATTTTTGAAAAAAATATGAGATTATTCTTTTTTTGCTTTCTTTCTGTTTCTGTCGGAGCAATTATCCATATAATGCAAAATATGTCAGCCTTAACGCCGAGTATCGCTTTGCAGGATATATGGCTTACGGCGCAAAATAGATTTTTCAGCATACCTCCCAGAAAGGAACTTTTAAATTTCTATCAGGCGCATAATATGGTTTTGTGGGGTTCTAACGAACGGGCGCCAATGGTCAGTTATCTATTAGGAGCCATCAGGCCTTTTTATTTGTTTAAAATACCACTGGCCGTAGGCGGTATTTTTACTTTTATTCTTTATATTTTCAGGCGAGGCTGTATTTATAAAAACAGAAAATTTATAATTCCTCTGTTTTTGGCCGTTTTTATATGGCAGATTGTCTTCTTGCCGACTATTGGCAATCATCCTTTATTTTTTTACGCTTTTCTGGTTATTTTTCTGGGAATGGCCGTCGGTGATTTATTTTACGGTTTGATTGAAAAAATAAAACACGATAAAGATTTTTACATTTTTCTTTTGGAAAATTTTATTTTTAAAATCATAATGCTGTTGGCGATTGTTATTATCGGATGGAAATATTTTATATGGGCCGGCAATTTCAGCAATGATAAGAAATTATCGGATATATTGGCAATGCTTGAAAATTATAGAAATAAAACTTTTTTTACCAATATTACTCCTAATACGGTTTCTTTCAAAACAGATGCCTGGTCAATCGGTTCTTGTCTTCCGGAGGGGCTTCTGAATATAGATGCTTCAAATTGCTATTCTAAATTTTCAGGAGCTGGCAACGCGGAATTAGTTCCGAATTATATCTTTTTATCATCCTACGCTTACGCTTTTAAATGTTCTCGAGAATGCTTTCTCGGCTTAAAGGATAAGTTGTCTCTTAAGTATGAATTGGTTGAAGAAACGGCTGACGGAGAAAATGTTGTATATAAAGTTGAGAAATAATTTTAGGGGATAATTAATATTGTTTTGTTTTGGATTTTCATTATTTTAGAAGACAATTTTTCAGAATTTTGTTTCAGTAAATTGAGAAGATTTTCCGCTTCCTCTTTATCTGGTGTTATTATAACGGCTGAGAACGGATATTTTGATATTTGTTTTAAATAAGTGAAATCTCTGATAATATCTTTTGGATTATCAAAATATAAAATAGGCATATTGTGGTAATACATATCATAATAACGCGCCATTGTCGGCGTGATTGATTCGCCGTAAGATTCCGGAGCGAACATGGTAAACATTACGGCATCTTTTGAGATAAAAGAATTGAGTGAACTTCTTAATTCATTGGCGAAATCTATTTTTTCTTTGCTGTAAGTGTTATTTGGCCATTGTCTTATATAAGCGAATGTCCTCTTGGCTTGAAGTGACCATATAAAGACACTTAAAAAGATTAAGATTAGAATAAAAATTCTATGCGTAGATTTGTTTTTTATGAGCCGATAAATTGCAAAAATAAAAATCCCCGATAAAAAAGCCGTCAATATTCCCAGTAAGCGCCCTTTGTAGGGATGATTATCCGTGAGTATAAGAGCCTGAAAGAAACCGGCTCCGCCAAGAAGCATGGCGTATTTATAAGCATTGGGAATAAGATTATTTATGTTTTTATTTTTTTTCAATTTAAAAAGAGTCAGGAAAATAACGATAATAGAAATTAAAGTGTAGCGAAGGCGGAATGAAAAAGCAAAAGCTTCAGTTATTGGGAATAATACTCCTTGAAAAAAATGCTGTTTTAGGGAATTTTGGCTTGAAGAAATGGAAATGGCGTTAAAAGCGCCAAAGAAATCCGATAACATGCCGGGAAAGCCCAGATACCATGAATTCTGCAATATCTGAATACTGAATGCTAATATTGGCGCACTGGCAAAAATCAGCCATTTTTTCCATAAAAAATGTTTTACGATAAGAACATCAAGTCCTATCAGCCAGAAAAAAATAAAAAAAGTTGAATCATAAGAAGATGCGGACAGAATAAAATAGGAAATCCATATCCATATATTGTAAATGGCGTATTTTTTAGCATCGTTCATATTTTTGATGGCCAGTATACTGAGAAGCAATATTAGGAATCTCAAGAAATCATCAATGGGCATATTGGCAAGCGAATCGGCAAAGTTAAGAAAGGGGATAGATATCATATAAAATAGAACGGCAGAAAAGGCGATAGTTTTATCAGTAATTGAAATAAAGAATTTATACAATAGAAATAATCCGGTTAAAGAAATTAAAATTTGAAATAATCTGAACCAAAATCGGTTTTTAAAGCCAATTTCCATCAAAAAGCCAAGAGGAAATAGATACCCGGAGGGATAATGAGTGTAATATGCTTGTTTTTCGTTTTTGTTTCCGGTCACATCAACCCACCCGTGTTGTTTCAGATTGGGGTCGTCAAAGTAATGCGTTGTTTTTGAATAGCCAGCCGGGATAAACAGGAAATAATGATTTGCCCAGCCGTCATTTACCCAATGTTTCAAGCTCATCATCGTTTGAGCGGAGCCGAAGCCCCAGCCATCCCAGCTATTTTCATTAGTGGCTTTTATGGCAAGATAGACGCCGATGATGATGATAAATATTATCAATACCCAGGTTAAAAAATCTTTTTTCATTTTTTATTTTTTAGGCAGAAGAAGATGCCTGATACGGCAAACATTATAATAAATGGCGAGGCTTGAAAGCGATAGCGTATTATATCTCCCACGGCCATATTTCCTGTAGAA
>CAYIGM010000001.1:36399-61328 GCA_964363045.1 uncultured Candidatus Saccharibacteria bacterium | reverse complement strand
ATTCGAACCCCCGACCATCTCCTTAAGAGGGAGCTGCTCTACCAACTGAGCTAACAGGGCATGATTTTATATCACTTCACTCCTTGCGCCGAAGGTGGGACTCGATTTTCTTATGGAAAATCCCGAGGAATGACATTGGTCATTCCTTTCTCGTCCCTGCATTTTTCAATATGCTTTCAGCATATGCCGAAGGAGGGACTCGAACCCTCATCCCTTACGGGACACGATTTTAAGTCGTGCGTGTATACCATTCCACCACTTCGGCATCAAATTATCTTTGAGGCCTGGGGGAGAATTGAACTCCCGTATAAGGGTTTTGCAAACCCTTGCCTTACCACTTGGCTACCAGGCCATGGTTTACCTCGTCTGTCTGTCTGAAAAGTTAAACATTATCAATCAATCTATCCATCTTCCTTTCTTTTTTTAAAGATTCATCTATCCTGAATTCAATTGCCGGCAGAAATTTTGTCTTCATTTTTTGTTTTATGAAACCCCTGAATTCTCCAGGTTTGATTTTTCCCAATACCGGATGTTCTTCTTTTTCCGGAAATACAATGATGAATACTACGGCATTTTTTAGGTCGGAAGATGTTTCTATTCTGGTGACACTGACAAGCGTTTTTCTGTCTAATTCGCGAGATAAGAATTCTGCCGCCAAGTTTTTTATCAGGGAATTTATTTTTTCCTGCCGCAGGCTCATTTTAACAGATTAATCTAGTTTCGCGAAAATTTCAAGCTGGTCGTCTTTTATTATTTCTATTTTTGATTCAATTATAGCGCCGAATTGTTCCCCCGCAGGCGCGCTCTCAATTTTTTCATTGCCTTTTTGGAGGCTTATTATTTCTCCTTTAGTTATAATATTTCCTCGGCGTTTTATACTCACTGCCATACCGGGACTGATTTCTCCCTTTGTCACTGCGCCCCCGATGATATATTTATTCCCTTTTATTTCAAATATTTTTAGCACTTTCGCTTCTCCTAAAATATTTTCTTTTTCAAATTTTATTTTTTTTTCTTTTATTATTTCTTTCAGCCAATCTATTATGGCGTATATTATATCAAAATTTTTAATCTCCGTTCCGAATCTTTCCGCGAAGTCATTGACTCCTATTTCTGTCTTTACATTAAATCCGATTACATAAGCGTTTTTCGCGCTGGAGGCTATTTTGACATCATCTTTGTTTATATTGCCTACTCCGCTCCGCAGAATTTTCATCAGCACTTTTTCTTCCGACAGTTTGTTTATCTCGCTTATTATAGCTTCCAACGAGCCGGTAAAATCAGCTTTTACAACAATGGATATGATTATGCTTTTTTCAGCCCCAGCTTCTTTTTGGGGAGAAAGTCTTTCATCCGCGCTCTTTGCTTCATCGGCAGCTTTTTTGGCTTCTTCTTTTGTGTTATAAGTTTGGAACTTTGAGCCGATTTCGGGCAGTTTATTGAAACCGATTATTTTAATGGGGGAGGAGAAGCTTTTTTCTTCCGCTTGTCTGCCTAAGCAATCTTCAAAGATTCTTACCGGCGCGATGGCGTCTCCGGAGACGACGAACATTCCTTTTTTTATTGTGCCATCAAGTATAATCAAGGTGGCTGTTATGCCTCTTTTAGAATCCAAATTGGTTTCAATCACAACTCCGCTCGCATTGGCATTCTTATCGGCTTTAAGCTCTTCAAGTTCGGCTGTAAGAAGCGCGGTGTCAAGCAGTTCGGGTATTCCTTCGCCGGTTTTTGCCGATATGTTTACCGAGGAGATTGTTCCGCCAAAACCTTCCACTAAGATATTGTTTGAAGCCAGTTCGGTTTTTACCCGTTCCGGTTCGGCGTTTGGTTTGTCTATTTTGTTAAGCGCCACAATGAAGGGGATGTTTTCTTTTTGGATTATTTTTATGGCCTCAACGGTTTGAGGTTTTACCCCTTCATCCGCGGCTACGACGAGGATTGCTATGTCCGCGACTTTTGCGCCGCGGGACCTCATCTTTCCAAAGGCTTCGTGTCCGGGCGTATCAAGAAAGGTTATGGATTTACTTTTTTTCTTTCGGTCAGATTCGGGATAAACTTCCACTTCATAAGCGCCTATGTGCTGGGTTATCCCGCCCATCTCTTTATCCACGATGTTGCTCTTTCTTATATAATCAAGCAGTTTTGATTTGCCGTGGTCAACATGACCCATCACAACGACGACAGGCGGTCGGGCGATGGTATTTTTATCTTGCGTTTTTTTATTCATATTTATTTTCCTATTCTTGTCTTATTTATCACTTCTTCTTCTTCGGAGGTCAGTTTATATTTCGATTGATAATTATCAATCGGCTTCGCGTAGACATTAAGTTTTTCTCTTGAGTAAAGGCCGGTTATGACCGCGCCATCCCCTTTTTCATTTAGCAAAGTTATACTAAAGCTTTGATTGGAACCGGAATCATTGAAAGGATTGAAACGGAGTATTTTAACATTTTGCACGGTTTTCTTCAGACGATTTTCCACTTTGCTAAGATATGTTTCTATATCTTTGCGCGAGTTGTTGAGCTCATTGAATCCGCTGTTTATTTCCACGAGGAGCTCTTCCAGTCCTTTTGGTTTTCCGCCCTTAAACATTTTCCTCAATCGGATTTCAAGCATAATAATCCAAGCAATAAGGATTATTGAGATAATTCCTGAAATATAGATGATTATATTAGCGTTTGTCTGCATTTCCGTAAAGTATAGAATATTTTCCGTTATTTTGCAAAAATAATGAAAAAGTTATATTTTAGATATATGAATAATATTACAAGCCGGAAGCCGTACCCATATCTTCACATTGGAAGAGCTGATAATCTTTCTCAAAAAGACAGATTAATTTACCGTATTTTAGAGATATTGCCCGGCGCTATCTCTTGGGGCAGTATTCTTCTTCTTGTTTTTCTTTCTTGGTTTTTGCCTGCGTGGGCGGCTTTTTTCATTATAGCTTTTGACATCTATTGGCTTATAAAGACCGCTTATCTTTCAATGCATCTTAGGGCTAATTGGAAAAGGATGAAGCACAACATCTCTCTTGATTGGAGCAAAAGATTGGAGAATATGAAATATGATGATATTTGGCAAATGATCATACTCCCTTTTTATAAAGAAGATACAGCGGTGATTTCCGGGACTGTTGAGTCTTTGATTGCCAGTCAATGGAATAAAGAGAGAATGATAGTGGTTTTGGCTTGTGAGGCGCGCGCCGGTGAAGAGGCAAAAAACAGAGCCGAAGAGATTTTCAAAAAATACGGAAATACTTTCGGTAAATTCATAATAACAATTCATCCTGAAAATTCTCCGGGTGAAATGGCTGGTAAAGGTTCAAATATTGCTTTTGCCGCAGAGGATGCGCGAAAAAGAATATTGGATGAAAACAGCATAAAGTATGAAGACGTGCTAGTTTCAGCTTTTGATATAGATACCTTGGTTTATCATCAATATTTTCTTTGTTTGACCTGGAATTTTCTTACCGCTGAAAATCCATACCGCTCTTCTTTTCAGCCTGTTCCGGTATATAACAATAATATTTGGGCTGCGCCGTCTTTTTCCCGAGTGGTCGCCACCAGCGGCACTTTTTGGCAGATGATTCAGCAGGAGCGGCCGGAAAGGCTTGCCACTTTTTCTTCTCACTCCATAAGTTTTAAAACCCTTTATGATATAGGCTATTGGCAGAAAAATATGGTTTCTGAAGATTCGCGTATTTTTTGGAATGCTTTTGTCTATTATGACGGAGATTATAAAGTCGTCCCTTTGTCGTATCCGGTATCTATGGATGCCAATCTCGCTTCTTCTTTTTGGGAAACAGTCAGAAATACATATAAACAGCAAAGGCGCTGGGCGTGGGGAGTGGAAAATATTCCTTACATACTTTTTGCCTTTTTAAAAAATAAAAAGATTCCATTTAGAAGAAAAGTCAATTTGTCTTTTGTGCAATTGGAGGGTTTCTGGTCTTTGGCCACCAATCCCATAATAATATTTCTACTGGGGTGGCTACCGCTTACTTTAGGAGGAGAAGCATTTAATAAGACACTTCTTTCTTACAATTTGCCGATTATCACAAGAGATTTAATGGCGCTTGCCATGGTCGGCCTGGTTTTGTCAGTTATTGTTTCTATGAGCTTTTTGCCTCCAAGGCCCAAGCATCGTTCCAAATTTACATATTTCTTTATGGTGATTCAATGGGCGCTGGTGCCTCTCACTATAAATATTTTCGGTTCCATACCGGCGCTTGATGCTCAGACTCGCTTAATGTTCGGCAAATACATGGGCTTTTGGGTGACGCCGAAGAATGTGAAAAAGTAAAGAAAATCCGCGTTTCTTTAGCTTATCCACAGAGGCTTGCTTTTTGAATGATTATAAGGATATAATATATGTGTATCAAGACGAAAAAGGATCCGAAAGGTCTAGTGCCTTAGGAGCCTTTTTCTTTTTTATGCCAACTTATATAAGTCTTAAGATTCTCTAAATAATCATAATATTCTGCTCCTAAACTTTTATACAAAGATGACGCAAATTTTTTATTGGGAAAAAGTATTTTTTTAAACTTATCTTTATTTATCAAGTAATCTACGAGTTTTTTATAATCACCGTCACCGGAAACTAAAATAATTTTATTAAAATCTTTATTATCAATTAAATTTTTCATTATTTCAAAAATAACATCAGAGTCAACATTCCCTTTTTTCTTTGCCGTTAAGTTCGGACTATGCTCTTTAAATAAAACAATAAAGCCGGCTTTTTGGAGGTTGTCATATAATTCTTGCTCCTCTTCAGAAATATAACCTAAAAAATAATAAGCTTCTGTAATTTTATATTTATCTTTCAAATATATTCTTAACTTTTTATGGTCAATTTTCCAATTATTCTGGGTTGTTCCAAGATGTAAATTTTGACCATCTACAAATGCAAGATTATTTTCTAGTTTTTTCATATATAATATTTTACCATATTATTATGGTTTCCAAGAGATAGCCCCCCTGTAAAGTTGTTCGGCAAATACATGGGCTTTTGGGTGACGCCGAAGAATGTGAAAAAGTAAAATCTTTTTATTTTTCTGAAATGATATATAATGGGGGATATATGGCAGATAATTCATGGATAGATGTTTCAGCGCCGGGGAAAAAGGCGCCCCGCGGGCATCTTCATCCCATAACTCAGATTACTGAGAAGATAGCCGAGATTTTTTCCGGTATGGGTTTTGAAGTTGCCGAAGGCCCTCAAATTGAAGATGAATGGCATAATTTTGACGCTTTAAATGTCCCTAAAGACCATCCTGCCCGCGATATGTGGGATACTTTTTGGATTAAAAATAAAGAGAGTAAATTACGGCTTGATGGAAAGAAAGCAAAAAAAGGCGGGAATTTACTGTTGCGCACTCATACTTCGCCGGTTCAGGTTCGTTATATGGAAAATAATAATCCACCGATAAGGATTATTTCTCCCGGCCGGGTGTTCAGATACGAAGCGACTGATATGGCGCATGAAACGCAATTTTATCAGTTTGAAGGATTGATGGTGGATAAGAATATCAATCTTTCTAATCTGAAAGCGGTGATGGAAGTATTTTTCCAGAGATTTTATAATAGCAAAGATATTGAAGTGCGATTAAGACCAAGTTATTTCCCTTTTGTGGAGCCGGGCGTGGAGATTGATATGAGAAGAGGAAAAAACTTTTCTGTTGGCAAGCGGGATAAGTGGCTGGAAGTTGCCGGCGCCGGCATGGTCCACCCAAGAGTTTTGGAAAATGCGGGCTTGGATCCGAGGGAGTATAAAGGATTCGCCTTTGGTATGGGAATAGACAGACTCGCCATGCTTAAGTATAAGGTTGATGATGTGCGATTATTCTATTCGGGAGATTTGAGATTTATAAAACAATTTTAATATGAAAGTAAGTTATAATTGGCTGCAAAGTTATTTTAAGAAAGATCTTCCAAATCCGGAAAAATTGGCGGAGCTTTTAACTATGCGTTCTTTGGAGGTGGAAAGTGTTGAGAAGAAAAAAGGGGATTATATTATTGATATTAATATCACTCCGAACCGAGCGCACGATTGTTTGAGCCATGAAGGGGTTGCAAGGGAAATTGGAGCGCTATTGGGAATTAAGACAGTTCGGGACTTGTCTTATGGAAGAATTTCCCGTCCGCCTGCTGGCGGATACCGTTCTGGAAGAAGACAAGTCCCGAACCGTCTCAGTGTTGAGGTGAAAGAGCCCGTTCTCTGCCGGCGTTATGCCGGCGCTATGATTGATGGGGTGAAAGTGAAGCCGTCGCCGAAGTGGTTGAAGGATGGGTTGGAGATGATAGGGCAGAAGCCTATCAATAATGTGGTTGATATTTTGAATTTTGTGATGTTTGATATCGGTCAGCCGATGCACGCTTTTGACGCGGATAAAGTGAAAGGCGGTATTGTAGTGAGAAAAGCAAAGATGGGGGAGAAAATTACGACACTTGATAATAAGGAAATTGAACTTGATGAAAGTATTTTAATAATCGCTGACGATAATGGCCCGCTTTCTTTGGCGGGGATAAAAGGCGGCAAGAGAGCGGAGGTGTATAGCGGTACGAAAAATATAATTTTAGAAGCGGCAAATTTCGATCCGGTGAATATAAGAAAAACTTCTCATCGAACGGGCATTAGGAATGATTCTTCGGTGAGATTTGAGAATGAGATTACTCTTGAACTTGCCGGACGCGCTTTAAACAAGGCGATGGATTTAATTTTGAAAGAGACCGGCGGTCAGAATACGGCCGAGGGTGATTTCTATCCTCGCAAGGCTAATAAATATAAACTGGGCATTCATCCCAAGGATATCGCTTCTCTTTTGGGAGTTGATGTGCCGGAGAAAGATATTATCAAGATATTAGAGAGTCTAGGTTTTGAGATTAAGAAGATAAAACCGATTGATAGTGTCATTAAGATTGCGCAAAGCTTAAAGGGCAAGCCGTATAAATATGGAGCGAGTGTGTCATATGATGCGCCGGAGTTTTTTGATTGTTCTTCTTTCACGAGCTATGTTTTTGCTCATTCCGGAGTGCAGATTCCGCGAATGACTATAGACCAATATTTCTATGGCAAGCCGGTGGAGGAAGAAGATTTAAAGCCGGGAGATTTGGTATTTTCTAATACCGGCAACGGCAAGGTTCATTATGAGACGAAAGATTTTATGAAGGGACTGAAAATAAAAGAAGGGGTTGACCACTGCGGTATTTATTTTGGGAAAGGTAAAGTCATGCACGCTTCAAGATATAATAGTGACGGGATCATTCTTGAGGAATTGAAAAAATCAAAGCAGTTTAAAAATATTCGCGGTTTTAGGAGATTTATTTCAGAAGCCGATGACCTTCTTTTGGTCACCGTTCCTCACGAGCGCCTTGATGTGCGGATTAAAGAGGATTTAGTGGAGGAGGTGGGCAGAATATACGGATATGAGAATATCCCGCCTGTTCTTCCCGAGGGTGTTTTAGCGCCGGCTAAGAAGAATGAAAATTATGATTTGACAAAAAAGATAAAAGATATTTTCGTTGGCGCCGGTTTCAGCGAGGTGTATAATTATTCATTTGTGAAGAAGGGCGAGGTGGAAATTCAGAATCCGATAGCGAAGGGCCGGGAATATTTAAGGACGAATTTAACGGAAGGGCTGTTGAAAAATATTGAAGAGAATTTAAAATATTTTGATGAAGTTAAAGTATTTGAGATGGGTGAAGTTTTTCGCCTTAAAGATGCCGGACTTATTGAAGAGAAGGCTATGATTGGCGGAGCGATTGCTTATAAAGATAAAAAGAAGAGTAAAGGTCATGAATCTTTCTATGAAGTTAAGGGCGTTTTAAGCACTCTTTTTGAAAAACTCGGTATCGGGGGAGTGTATTTTAGCGATGAAGGAGAAGAGACGGCGCTTATAAAATATAATAATGAGATAATCGGCTATATAAATAATTTTCCCGCTCAAGGCGGAGCAGTTTCGGGCTGGGAGATTGATTTTAGTTATTTGAAGAATGTTTCCAACGAAGAGAGAGAATATTTTCCAGTTTCTCGATATCCCGCGGCGGTGAGAGATATTTCCGTTTTCGTTCCTTTTCGGACTAAAGTTGAAGAAGTGCTTGATGTGATAGAAAATACCGCTGGCGGGCTTCTTTTTGATACTGACCTTTTTGATATTTATGAAAATGAAGAACGCAAATCTTTCGCTTTCCGTCTTATTTTTCAGTCTTACGACAGGACTTTGTCTGATGATGAAATAAACAAAATTATGAATAAGGTTATAAAGGCGCTGGATGAAAGACCTGAATGGGAAGTGAGGAAGTCGTCCTAACAACATTCAGCTAAAGATTGTAGCTTTTTTGATTTTTATGATAAAACATATTTTAGATATTCCTTATTATTCGCAATATCTTGATGTAAAAGATGCAAGTTGGCAGTCGCGTTCTTGCGGTGTCATTTGCCTCAAGATGGTTATGGATTTTTATAATTTAAAGTCCGGCAGGGTGATTATATCAGCGGATGATTTGATAAAAGAGGGCGCATATATAGAAGGGAATTTGCCCGCATATGGCTGGTCGCATAATCATTTGGTCTTGCTCGCGAGAAATCACGGTTTCATGGCTTATCCCCAAGAGTTTAGAAGCCATAAGATAGATTATGCCAATAAGAAAGAGGAGGTGAGTGAGTATGAAGAGGCTCTTATTGATAAGGGAATAGAAAAAATAATTTCTTCATTGGAGAATGGATATCCGGCGATAGTCTCTATTTTTAAAAATTTTGAAATTGGCGATAAATTCCACATGCTGGTTTTAACGGGATTTGAAAATGAGGGCGATAAAGTAAAAGGTTTTTATTATCATGACCCGGATTCTTTGGATGGGGAGGGAGGGAAGCATAAATTTGTCCCCATTTCAGCTTTTAAAAAATACTGGAGAAAAATGGCTATTTATGTTAATATTTAAACATATATGAGAGAAAAATCAGCCAAAAAAAGTGTTCAAAAAAACGAAAAACAAGCACCAAATACTAAAGAAAATAAGCCTCATTACGGGGCTTCTGATATTTATGTTTTAGAAGGACTTGAGCCGGTGCGCAAAAGACCCGGAATGTATATAGGTTCAACCGGTATAGACGGACTCCATCACCTTATTTGGGAGGTTTTTGACAATTCGCGCGATGAAGCGATGGGCGGTTTTGCTGATGAGGTGGAAGTGGCTCTTTTGCCGGGAAATAAGATAAGGGTCGCGGATAACGGCAGAGGCATCCCCGTTGATATTCATAAGCAAACTAAAGTTTCCGCTTTGGAGACGGTTATGACAACGCTTCACGCCGGAGGCAAGTTTGGGGGAGAATCTTATAAAATTTCCGGCGGGCTTCACGGGGTCGGAATTTCTGTGGTAAACGCTTTGTCTATCTGGCTTAAAGCGGAAGTTCATCGTGATGGCGGTAAATTTGAGCAAGAATATTCCAAGGGAATAAAAAAAAATAATGTCAAAAAAGTCAGTTCAAGCAAATTTAACGGGACGGTTATCACTTTTGAGCCTGACAAAGAGATATTTAAAGAAATAGAATTTGACTGGGATAAAATAGTGAACCGCCTCAGGCAACAGGCTTATCTTGTAAAATCATTGAAGATTAGATTGCTTGATTTGAGAGACTATAAGGGGAAGATAGATTCGGAGAATGTTCTATATCTTGAGTCATTGAATTTGCCGGTTAAATCATACTCTTTTTATTTTGAAGGAGGGATTATTTCTCTTGTTGAATTTTTGAATAAAGATGAAGAAAAAATCAATGAAAAGATTTTTTATATTGAAAAAAAACCAGATGACGGTTCAGTGGAATCCGTAGAGGTTGCCTTGCAATATACGGACAATATCGTCTTAAAGGAGATAAGTTTTGCCAATAATATAAACACAGGCGAAGGCGGTTATCACTTAACCGGATTTCGGACGGCTCTTACCAGAATCTTAAATGACTATTCAAGAAAGAATAATTTTCTAAAAGCGGATGAAGATAATCTTACCGGCGACGATGTGAGGGAAGGCATTACAACTATTGTTTCCGTCAAATTGAGAGACCCTCAATTTGAAGGGCAGACTAAAGCCAAGCTTGGAAGCACTGAGGCGCGAGGAGCCGTGGAGACTGTATTCGGGGAGGCTTTTTCCGCTTTCCTTGAGGAGAATCCTCTTGACGCTAAAGCAATAATGAATAAAGTGATTCTGGCTTATAAGGCGAGAAAAGCGGCAAGCGCCGCCAAGGAAAGCGTGTTGAGAAAAGGGGCTCTTGACGGCCTTACTCTGCCGGGAAAACTTGCCGATTGCCAGTCTAAAGATGCCAGCGAGTCGGAACTATTTATTGTTGAGGGAGATTCCGCCGGCGGTTCGTCAAAACAGGCGCGCGACAGGAGAACGCAGGCGATACTCCCTCTGCGCGGGAAGATTCTTAATGTTGAAAGGGCGCGAATAGATAAGATGCTGGCTTCTAAAGAGATTAAATCGCTCGTAATCGCTTTAGGTGCCGCTATCGCTGAAGAGCTTAATGTTGAAAAACTTCGTTATCATAAAATTATTATTGCGACAGACGCCGATGTTGACGGCGCTCATATCCGCACGCTTCTTTTGACACTTTTCTTCAGATATTACAAGCCGATTATAGAGCAAGGATATTTATATATTGCCCTTCCACCTTTATATAAGATTCAAAAAGGAAAGATTATTAAATATGCTTATAATGACGCCGAGAAAGATAAGATAGTAGCAGAGATGAAAGAAGGGGTGACTATTCAAAGGTATAAAGGTCTGGGGGAGATGAACCCCGGTCAATTATGGGATACGACGATGAACCCAGAAACTAGAACTTTAAGAAATGTGACTATAGAAGACGCGGAAGCCGCCGATAAAATATTTGATATCTTGATGGGCAAACTCGTAGAGCCCAGAAAAATTTTCATTCAAACTCATGCCAAAGCGGCGAATTTGGATGTGTAGCAAGTTTAAATTTCTTTTTTTATTTTTTCCGTGAATTTATCCAGTGTTATAGCGCCTTCATCGCCTTTTTCTCTTGAGCGAACGGAAATTGTTTTATTCTCTTCCTCTTTGCCGCCCACGACAATTATATAAGGTATTTTTTTCATTTCAGCTCCTCTGATTCTTTTGCCGAGAGTGTCGTTTGACGCATCAATTTCCGCTCTAATATTATTCTTTTTCAATTCAGCCAAGACTTCTTCTCCGTAGTTATTGAATTTCTCTGATACAGGGATAATTACAGCTTGTACTGGGGAGAGCCATAAAGGAAATTCTCCGGCAAAATGTTCAATTATGACTGATAAAAATCGTTCCAAAGAGCCGGCAATGGCTCTATGAATCATAATAGGAGTCTTTATATCTCCGTCTTTATCGGTGTATTTAAGTCCAAAACGTTCCGGCATAGAGAAGTCTACTTGGATGGTGGCCAATTGCCATTCTCGTCCGAGCGAATCCTTAAACATAAAATCAAGTTTTGGTCCGTAGAAGGCCGCCTCCCCTTCAATTTTTTTATAATTTAAATCTTCATCTTTAGCCACTTTTTCAAGGATACTCTCGGCTTCTGTCCAATGCTTTTCGTCGCCAATGTATTTTTCCGGAGTTTTAGAATCTTTGATTGAAAGCGAAACCCAATAATCTTCTTTGCTAAACATATCAAGGAGGGTATAGAATTCTCTTATTACGGAGATTATATTTTTCGTTTCTTCTTCAACTTGTTCTATGGCGCAGAAGATGTGCCCGTCGTCTTGAGTTAATGACCTCACCCGTGAAAGGCCGAGGAGTTCGCCCGGTTGCTCGTCTCTGTAATTAGTAGTAATCTCTACAAAGCGAACAGGCAAATCGCGATAGCTCTTTGGGCTGGAAGCATAGATTTGCGTATGGTGAGGACAGTTCATCGGTTTCATTACGAATTCGGTATCCGATTTTCCTTTTACATGAAAAAGGCCATCTTTGAATTTGTCCCAATGCCCAGAGGTTTCATATAGCTCTTTCTTGGCAATATGGGGAATCCAGACTTTCTTATAATTAAATTTTGATTGGATTTCATATATTTTATCCCCAATAAGGTCGCGCAAAAGAGTTCCTTTGGGCGTGAAGAGCGGCAAGCCGGAACCGACAAGATTGGAAAAAGTAAAGAGGTCAAGCTCTTTGCCAAGTTTCCGGTGGTCTCTTTTTTCCGCTTCTTCCATGTTCTTTAAATAATCGTTCAGCTCCTCTTTGGTCTCAAAAGCAACTCCGTAAATTCTGGTTAACATCCGATTATTCTCATCTCCTTTCCAGTAGGCGCCGGCGACTTTTGTCAGGCGAAATGCTTCCGGATTTATCTCTTTTGTTGATTCAATATGAGGACCGCGACAAAGGTCTACAAGTTCGCCACTTCTATAAATGGAGATATTGTCGTTTTTTTGCTCCAGTTCTTTTATTAATTCTAGCTTATATGGTTCACCTTGGAAGAGCTTCTTCGCTTCTTCTATAGACACTTTTTCGTGCGCGAACATGATATCTCGTTTTATCAGACTTTTCATATCTTCTTCAAGTTTAGGCAAATCTTCCGGAGAAGGGGTATGATTTTGAAATTCAAAATCATAGTAGAAGCCGTTTTCTATTGCCGGCCCCATGCCGAGTTTAGTGTCACTCCATTTTCCTTTAACCATTAAAGCTAAAAGGTGGGCCAGCGAATGCCTAACTTTCTCTATATTTCCAGTCTCTTTTTCCATAAATAGAATATTAGCACAGTTTGTTGAAATTAAAAATAATTTTTACTTTAACTCTTTTATCTTTTCCGCCAAGATGGAGACACTGCCGTTTCGTCTGGAGACCGCACCTTCTACGGCCAATATTTTGTCAGCCACAAGAAGATTTTTATAATCCGTAAATTTCTTAGGAAAAATGACAACCTCAATATTATCAGAGAAATCCGCTATTTTCATAAAACACATTTGGTCGCCTTTTTTTGTATTTATCAATTTTATGGACTCTACTATTCCCGCCACAACCGCTGATATGCCATTCATCGATTCTTTTGTCTTTGTTATAGAGATGTTTTTATTTTCAAATCTGCCTTTGAATTTTTCCAGAGGATGGCCCGATACATATAAACCCAATAAATCTTTTTCCCACATTAATTTTTCTTCGGCTTGCGCAGGCGCGCTTTCTTTGAGTGTGAACGCCGTAATGCTTGACTGGTCTTGCATGAGACCGAAAAGAGAATTCTGATTTTGGTTTGTTGATTTGACGAGTTCTTTATTGTATTCAAGCGCTTCTTCCGTATTGAAGAGAAGCTGTCTTCGTTCTCCCAATGAATCCATAGCCCCTGCTTTAATCAGGCTTTCAAGTGATTTTTTGTTTAGGTTTTTGTGTCGGACTCTTTCCAAAAAACCGGAAAATGATTTGAATTTTCCGTTCTTTTTTCTCTCCTCTATTATGGCTTCGGCGATCTCCGCGCCTAGATTTTTTATGGTATATAGTCCAAAACGAATTTGGTCTTCCTTTGAGGATTTTATTACCGTAAATTTGCCGAAACTTTCATTTATATCCGGAGGGAGTACGGGGATATTCATTTTTTTGCACTCGCTTATAATCTCAGCAATTTTTTCCGTGTCTCCGGATTCAGCCGTGAGTACGGCCGTCATATATTCAGCTGGGAAATTCGCTTTCATATAAGCTGTTTGGTAAGCCACTTTTCCATAGCTTGCGGCATGAGCTTTATTAAAGCCGTAGGCGGCAAATGGCTCAATAAGCCGCCATAATTCTTCCGCTTTATTTTTATCCAGCCCTTTTAGAGTGAAGCCGGTCAATAGTTTCTCTTTTTGAGCGGCCATTTCAGCGGGGATTTTTTTCCCCATAGCTTTTCTTAATTTATCCGCTTCTATCCAGGTGAAGCCGGCTAAATTTATAGCAATAAGAAGAACATCGTCTTGGTAAGTAATCACTCCGTAGGAATTTGATAATATATCTTTCAGTCTCGGGTCCAAGTATTTTATAAGCGACGGATTATGTTTTCGTTTTATATATTCCGGAATATTTTCCATCGGACCGGGTCTAAAAAGCGCTACCACGGCATTGATGTCGTGTATAGTTGTCGGTTTCAGTTCGCGCAACCATCTGGTCATACCTGTCCCGCCCAGTTGGAACAATCCCATCGTACTGCCCTTTCCCAGAAGTTCAAAAGTTTTTTTGTCATCAAGGGGGATGTTTTCCATATCCACATCTATATTGCGGAATTTTTTAACAAGATTTACCGCATTTCCAAGAATGGATAAATTTCTTATGCCAAGAAAATCAAATTTTAATAATCCCGCGTCTTCAACCGCGTGCATATCGTATTGAGTTATAATTTTTTCTCCTTTCGGCTCAAATTGAAGAGGAACGAAATCAGTAAGTTCTGTCGGCGATATCACTACGCCGGCGGCGTGGACGGAAATATGACGCGCGCAACCTTCAATTCTTTTTGCCAAATCTATCACACCTTTTGCTTTTTTGTCCTCTTTGTATAACTTAGAAAGTTCCGGGGTAATTTTGATGGCGGTTTCTATTGTCATTGGGAAGCCTTGCGACCCTAAAGGTATTAAATTTGCTATTCTGTCTCCAACTTCATAAGGATGTCCAAGCGCGCGAGCCACATCCCGCACACTGCCTCTGGCCATCATCGTGCCAAAGGTTCCTATTTGCGCCACTTTATCTTTGCCGTATTTTTCTTTTACATAATCAAGAATAATATCTCGTTTATCATCAGCGAAGTCCATATCAATATCAGGCGGAGATGGTCTGTCCGGATTTAAAAAACGTTCAAAAGGCAGTTGGTATTTTAAAGGGTCCACATTAGTGATTCCCACAAGATAAGAAACGAGAGACCCGGCGGCTGAACCTCTCGTATTGGTAAAAATATTATTTTTATGGGCGAAATTTATAATATCAGCGACTATTAAGAAATACGGGGCGTAGCCTTTAGTGTTTATTATATTAAGTTCATATTCCAGCCGTTTTTCCGCTTCATTTTTCAGTGTCGGGTTGTTTTTTATAAAAACATTAAGTTCTTCATGGGAAATTCGGGATAATTCTTTTTCCGGAGCGGCGTTATTTTTAGTGATAATTTTAGGAAAGACCCATTTACCCAGCTCAAGCTCTATATCGCACTTATCGGCTATTTTGACGGTGTTCGCGATTGCTTCCGGATTTTTTTTGAAATTCCCCGCCATTATTTCAGGAGAAGTGAAAGAGAAATCTTCATCTTTCATGGTCATTCTATTAGTATCGCTTAACGTAGAATTTGTTTGTATAGCGACGAGAGTATCGTGGGGAATGTTGTCTTCCGGTTTTATATAATGCACATCTTGAGTCGCCACAAGAGGGATGCCGGTCTTCTTTGAGAGAAGAGGCATCCTTTCATTTAATACATTGAATTCATTTATGGTCGGATGGTGCCCGATTTCTAAAAAGAAATTGCCCTTGCCGAAAATTTCTTCGTACTCAAGAGCGATTTCCGCCGCCCTCTGGAGGCTTGAATCAATGAGCGCCGCTTTTGGAACCTCGCCGGCCAAGCAGGCGGAAAGCCCTATAAGTCCTTCGTGGTATTTGCGCAAAATCTCTTTGTCTATTCTTGGTTTGTAATAGTAGCCTTCAAGATTGGAGAGAGTGACGAGTTTTATAAGATTTTTATAGCCGATTTCATTTTTTGCCAAGAGAACGAGATGATATCTTTTATTGTCTATGCCGGGACGTTTGTCTAGCCTGGATTCAAAAGCGACATAAACTTCCGCGCCGATTATCGGTTTTATGCCAGCTTTTTTGCATTTTTTATAGAATTCAATGGCGCCATACATATTGCCATGGTCGGTCAGAGCCAAGGCAGGCATCTTGTACGCTTTGGCTTTTTCTATCAGGTCGTCAATTTTAGCCAGTCCGTCAAGCAGGGAATAATGGGAGTGAACATGAAGATGTATAAATTCAGCTGACATAATTTACTGTAGTATAACAGAAATAATCATCTTAAAAAATGTTGACAGTTTTCGTTAATGAATTTTTTAGTTTAATGTTAAAATATAAGTTATGAACAAAAAGGTTAAGTATGTTGCGGGGATTGACGAAGCGGGGCGCGGTCCGCTTGCCGGACCGGTTTTTGTCGGTATTGTGCTGGTGGATATAAAAGATAAAAATGAGATGAAATTGTTGAATGGCATTAAAGATTCCAAGAAAATAAGCGCCAAGAAAAGAGAAGAATGGAGTAAGATTTTAAAATATAATTTTGAGTGTCATTCTTCATTTGTTGGAAATGAAGTAATTGATAAAATTGGAATTCAAAAAGCTGTTTTGTTGGGAGTAAAAAGGGTTCTCAAAAAAATAAATAAGACGCCGGATGTGGTTTTGCTTGACGGCTTGCTTAAGGCGCCGGCAACATACCAACAGAAGACTATTATAAAAGGCGATGAGAAGATTCCCGTTATATCAGCCGGGTCTATTATCGCTAAGGTTAGCCGAGATAAGAAAATGGCCCGCCTCCATAAAAAATTTCCTCAATACGGCTTTGATAGACATAAAGGCTATGGAACAGAACTGCATTATGAGAATATTAAGAAAAATGGACTCTCCTCTTGCCATAGAAAGACTTTTTGTGTAGAATATAAAAATTATGTCAATAAGAATGCGGCACACAAGGGCTCATACCCGAAATAGGAGAAGCCACCATGCTTTAAAAGAAACGGTTATTTTAACCTGTTCAAAATGCGGTGAATCATCATTGCCTCATAAGGTCTGTAAAAATTGCGGTTCGTACAGAGGAAGAGAGGTTTTTGATGTTTTGGCGAAATTAAATAAGAAAGAAAAGAAGCATAAAGAAAAAGAATTAAAATCACAAAAAGACAAAATTGAAGGAGAAAGAGTTTAGAGTTTTTTAAAATTTTTAAAATAAAGTGGCAAATAGACATTTATCAAGAAGTGTAGCGGTTCAGGCCCTCTTTGAATGGGACTTTAATGATAATGGCACGAAAGATATTGAGGAGATATTGAAGCGCGATATCCTTGAATTCGCGCCCGGGATTGATGATGCGAGTTTTGCCAAAAAATTATCTACGGGCGTTGTTAAAGAAAAAAACAAGCTTGATAAAATTATAGAAAAAGCCGCCCCTGAGTGGCCGATAGACCAAATTTCCGTTATTGACAGGAATATTCTCCGTCTCGGATTATTGGAACTTTTATTCGGCGATAGAAAAGAAGTTCCGCCTAAGGTGGCGATTAATGAAGCGATTGAACTTGCCAAGGCTTTTGGGGGCGATTCTTCTAGCCGATTTGTCAATGGTGTTTTGGGTACCGTTTATAAAGAGCTGGGAGAACCGCGAAAAAAAGAAACCGGCAAAAAAAATAATTTTAATTCTGATCCGCCAAAACTTCTGGAAGAAAAATTAGGCGGAGCGGTCGTGTATAGATTGGATGGCGGTAAAATCTTTTTTGCTTTTGTGCACGATGTTTTCGGTTTCTGGACCCTCTCCAAGGGCAGGATTGAAGAGAATGAAGATATAAAAAATGCCGCGCAAAGAGAGATTAAAGAAGAACTTGGTTTGGATATTGAGGTTGAAAGCGAGCTGGGCGAGAATGAATATATAGCTTCTGACCCGGAAAGGGGGAAAATAAGAAAGAGAGTTTTTTATTTTTTAGGACAGGCAAAACAGAAAGAATTGAAGTTGTCTGATTCGGGTGGTCTTGACGGGGTGGAATGGTTTGAAGCGAAAGAAGTGGCTAATTTAAGGATGTATGATGATATTAGGCCTATAATAATTAAAGCGATAAAGATATTAAGCAGTCAGATGATTAAAGAATAATTTTTTATATGGATTTTTCAAAATTTGAAAGTAAAATAAATTTAAATTTCAAGAATAAGAATTTATTAAAACAGGCGTTTACTCACAGGTCTTATATAAATGAGAATCCGGAAGCCGGGGAGCATAATGAACGGCTTGAATTTTTAGGCGATGCCGTGCTGGAGCTCGTCATCACTAAGCATCTTTTTGATAAATATTCCGATAAGACGGAGGGTGAGCTTACGAGCTACAGGTCGGGGCTAGTCAATACGAACGCGCTCTCGGACGCCGCTTCCAGGCTCGGGATGAATGATTTTCTTTTGTTATCAAAAGGAGAATCAAAAGATACCGGAAGGGCTCGCCAGTATATTCTCGCGAATACTTTTGAGGCTTTAATAGGCGCCATCTATATTGATTCAGGTTATGACGCCGCTTATAATTTTATAGCTGAAAATATTTTCAGCTTTGTTGAGAATGTGGTTTTAAAAAAATTATGGAAAGATGCCAAAAGCTTACTGCAGGAAAAATCGCAGGATATAGAAGGGATTACGCCTCACTATAAATTGATAAAAGAATACGGTCCCGACCATTTGAAACGATTTATCGTAGGTATTTATATAGGAGAAGAACTTATCGGAGAAGGTGAAGGATTGTCAAAACAGGAAGCGGAACAATCGGCGGCTTTGAATGGTCTTAAAAAAAGAGGATGGAATAAATAATAATTTTATGCGTTTAAAGAGATTGGAATTATCCGGATTTAAATCATTTGCCAAAACGACCAAGCTTGAATTCAGCGAACCTGTTTCAGGCGTTGTCGGGCCAAATGGGTCCGGCAAATCTAATGTGGCCGAAGCCTTGCGCTGGGTTTTAGGCGAACAATCTATTAAAGCGCTTCGCGGAAAGAAGGGTGAAGACCTTATTTTTAATGGCTCTCAGACCGCGCCCAAGCTCGGCAAGGCCAGTGTCACTTTAGTTTTTGACAATAGCGACGGTATTTTCGGCATAGATTATGAAGAGGCGATTATAACAAGAAAAGTTTTTCGCGACGGCCTTAATGAATATTTGATAAACGGCTCTAAGGTCAGGCTTAAGGATGTGATAGAGATATTAAGTCAGGCCGGCCTTGGCACTTCCCAGCATCACATAATAAGCCAAGGAGAGGCGGATAGAATATTGAATTCTTCTCCAAAAGAGCGCCGCAGTATGATTGAAGACGCTCTCGGTCTTAAGATATATCAAATAAAACGCGGTGAAAGCGAGAGAAAATTGTTGAAAACTGAAGAAAATATTAAGCAGGTGGAAGCGCTTCGCAGGGAAATTCAGCCGCATTTGAAATTCCTGAAAAGCCAGGTTGAAAAATATGAAAAATCTTCCGCTTTGAGGACAGAACTTTCAGAACTTTATAAGGAGTATATTTCAAAAGAACAGAATTATTTAAAGACAGCTTTTGAAGAGCTGTCTAAGGCAAAATTAGAGCCCCAATCAGAGCTTGATAAAATAGAATCACAGTTGGAGTCGCTCTATAAAGGTTTTTTAAATAAAGAAAAGAAAGATACACGCCCCGCTTTATTTTTAGAATTTGAAAAAAAACTTAACGCGGCGCGAAAAGAGATAATCTTTTTGGAGAGGGAGATAGGCCGGTATGAAGGAATGATGGAATTTGACAAAAGGAGATTGAAAGAAGATGAGGATAAAATGATTTCTAAAAATTTGATTAAAGATTTTATTCAAAAAATTAAAAATTATTTGGAAGGGAATGAATTTTTAAAAATAAAAGAAGAGGTGGATTTATTTTGGTCGGGTATTGATAAATACGAGAGCGCCATTCGGCCGGATATTCTGGAAGCGGAGAAAAAACATAAAGAATTGGCGGCGAGTCTTGAAAAATTACACGAAGAGGAAAAGAGACTTTCGTCCGATTATTCGGCTGTGAAAGTAAAGATGGATGAAGAATCTAAAGCGGAGCGCGAATCTGAATATAAAATTTATGAATTGGAAAAAAAGTCCGGTATTTTAAAAAACGCCATGATGGAATTCGGCCTTAAAGAAGAAAGACTGAATGCGTATAGGCAGGATATAGATAATGAAAAGGAAGAAATCAAAAGAATAATAGGCGAGATTGAGTTTGATTTTGCGCCTGGTATTTTTAGTGACGGAGAACGGGATGAAATGAGAAAAAAAATCAATCGTCTTAGAATAAAGATTGAAGATTCCGGCAGTGTGAGCGAAGAGATGTTGTCTGAATATCAAGAAGTGGCTAAAAGAGACGAGTTTTTTGATTCTGAAATCAAGGATATGAAAAATGCCGCCTTGTCTTTAAAAGAGCTTATGAGAGAATTGGAAGAGAAGATTGAACATGGTTTTAGAGAGGGTGTTTCAAAAATCAATAATGAGATTAATGAACTTTTCTCTATTATGTTTGGTGGCGGTAGAGCGGAATTAAGGATAATAAAACCGATAAAACGCGATGATATCGGCATGGAAAACGGTCAGGAAGAAGAGGCGGGTGATGAAGGATTGCCTCTTGAAACGGCCGGCGGAATTGATATTTCGGTCAATATCCCCAAGAAGAGAATTAACAGTATGTCTATGCTTTCCGGCGGTGAAAGGGCATTGACTTCAATAGCGTTGCTTTTTGCGATGTCTCGCGTTAATCCGC
Source organism: uncultured Candidatus Saccharibacteria bacterium (assembly GCA_964363045.1). Lineage (GTDB taxonomy): Bacteria > Patescibacteriota > Minisyncoccia. The sequence continues at coordinate 40,872 of CAYIGM010000001.1, read as the reverse complement.
CTCCGTTTTTGGTGCTTGATGAGACGGATGCGGCGCTTGATGAGTCCAATTCTTCAAAATACGGCAAGATGCTGAAGGAGCTTTCTTCAAATATTCAGCTTATCGTGATAACTCATAATCGGGAAACAATGAAGCAGGCCGGAATACTTTATGGCGTCACTATGGGGTCAGACGGGATTTCAAAACTTTTGTCCGTTAAATTGAATAATTGATTCAGTGTTTTAAAATTATGCGATTTATGAGAAAATAGGGTATATGATAAAGAAAGACGCCTTGGCTTCTTCAAAAAAAATAAGGCGAAAAAAAACGGTATTCAGATTGGCGTTTTATTTCTTCATCGTTTTTTGCATTGGCGCGCTTTTTGTCGGTTTTTTCTATATACCGGAATTTAAAATAAAAGAGATTGAAATAAAAGGGGTATCGGAGCCGAATAAAGAAAAATTAAAAGGCGATTTTCTGAAAGTTTTGCAAGAAAAATATCTTGGTCTTTTTCCCTATAACAATATATTTATTTTTCCGGAAAAAAAATTAAAGGCGGAGATGTTGGAAATTTATCCGGATATAAAAAGTATGGATTTTAAAAATTTCTTTCCTGAAAAGATTTTAATTACAGCCGAAGAAAGAGACTTGTTTGCCGTCTGGTGCTTTAAAGAAGAAGATTGTTTTTTTCTTGATAAAGAAGGATTCGTCTTTAAAAAATCCCCCTTTTTTTATGGCAGTCTTTTTCTTAAATTTTTTGATGAACGGAGCGCGAGCTCTTCAGGCGATATCGCTAAAGGGCGCCAGCTTCTTTCAAAAAATGACTTTAAAAATTTGATTAGCTTTAACGAGTTTGTTGTCTTGGAGGGCATTACAATTATCAAAATTTTTGTTAAAGACGATGGAGTTTATGATTTGGAAACAAATTCAGGCTGGCATATTATTATAAATAACGACAATGGCGCATGGGAAACATTTCAGAATCTAAAGATAATGATGGATAGCCTGGTTAAAGAAAACCATATTGATAAGATTGATTATATTGACTTGCGTTTTGGCAATAAGATATTTTATAAAATCAGCAATGAGTAATAATTTCAACATATCTTTTAGAAGGCTGTTTTGGATTATCGCCATAATGATAGTTGGCATAATTATAGGATTTTATTTTTTCAATTTTAAAGTCTCTTTTGGCGATATCTCTAAGAAAACAGATTCAGCGTCAATATTTTTTAGTTTGGGCAATACTTTTGCATCGGGTGAAGAAAAAGAGAGCGGGAAGACGAAAAATGTCATTATAGATGCCGTTCGGCCTCAGATTGAGACGAGCAGTAATAATAGAGAGATATCTTTTGCGTTTGTGGGAGACATAATGCTTGACCGCAATGTTCTTAATTCTGTTTATAAAAATGGCAATGGTGATTTTTCTTTTCTTTTTGAAAATATTGATTTTTTGGCCGGGAGCGATATAACTTTTGGAAATTTGGAAGGACCGGTGTCCGATAAAGGTGAAGATTTGGGTAATTTATACTCATTTCGTATGGACCCGTTTATCATGCTTTCTCTTAAAAAAGCCGGTTTTGACGCGCTTTCTATCGCCAATAACCATATTGCTGATTGGGGAGAAGAAGCTTTTCAAGATACTATTGAAAGATTGAATCAAAACGGCATAGTGCCGACGGGTGGAGGTTTCAATAAAGAAGATGCGGAAAATGTAAAAATTATAGAGAGAAAAGGTTTTAAGGTGGGATTTCTAGGTTTCTCTGATGTGGGGCCGAAATGGTTTGACGCGAAAAGCGATAAACCGGGAATTCTTTTAGCCGATGTCGGGCTGGTGAAAGAGTTAGTGAAAAAGGCCAAAGAGCGGGTGGATTATGTTGTCGTCTCTTTTCATTTCGGCAATGAATACGAGACGATAGCCAGCCAAAGGCAGGAAGAGCTTGCCAAATCGGCGATAGACGCCGGCGCCAATATTGTCGTCGGGCATCATCCGCACGTGGTGCAAAAAATAGAGATATATAATGGCGGACTTATCGCTTACAGTTTGGGCAATTTTATATTTGACCAAAATTTTTCAAAAGAAACAATGGAGGGGGCGTTTCTTAGTGTTATTTTTAACGGGCAGAATATCGTGTCCATATATAAAAAGAAAGTTAAGTTAAATGAATTTTTTCAGGTTTATCTTGAAGATGGAGAATAAATTGATAATTAAAGTAAAAATTTTCCCCGGTGTAAAGAAGGAAGAAGTGTGGGAGAAGAGTGAAGGGGTTTTTGAGATTAAAGTAAGGGAAAAGGCCGAGCATGGTAGGGCCAATAAGCGCCTTAAGGAGCTTATTTCAAAGCACTTTAAAATTTCTGAAAAACAGGTTAAGATTATAAGTGGATTAAAAAGACGCAATAAGACGGTATCTATAATGATATAATCATAAAAGGAGGCTTTATGAATATAAATAATATAGATAAAGAGGATGTGGAAGAACTTTTTGTTTGGCTCAGTGTGTTGGTGAGAGCTCGCCATTGTGACAATGCGGTGGCACTGGAGATAGAAAAAAAGATGCTGGAGAAGTTCAAAAAAATAGTCGGCTTTTCTCCTAAAGATGTTGAGATAGTGAGAATAACGATTGATGAATACGCCAGCCAAGTGGCAACTTTGAAAGAAGTTAAGGAGATGGAAGGGGGCGAAAATAACCCGAAAATCTCTCTTGAGGAAAGGGAAAAGATTTTTTGGGATATAATTTGCAAGAAGTGAAAAGGGCAAAGATGCGATTTACTTTGCCCTTTTTTATTTGTATCATCTAATTATGCGAGAGAAAATAATTTTAAAAACAAGTGATGGTCAAGAGATAGTCGGCAATTATCTGGAAGTTCCCAACGCAAAAGGCGCCGGATTATTGCTTCATATGATGCCGTCTACTAAAGAAAGTTGGGAGGTTTTTGCGGAAGAATTGGTAAAAGCCAGGCTATCTTCTCTGGCTATTGATTTGAGAGGGCACGGAAAATCATCAGGCGGACCGGACGGGTTTATGCAATTTAGTGATAAAGAACACCAAGAATCGATTTTGGATACTAGGACCGGTATTGAATTTCTTAAGAATAAAGGAATCTCTGCGGATAAAATTTTTTTAGCCGGCGCTTCTATCGGGGCTAATCTTTCTTTGCAGTGCCAAAAAGAAAATTCTGAACTTAAAGTCGCTATTTTGCTTTCACCCGGTCTTAATTATCGCGGCATATTGGGAGGTGAGCTGGCGCGCCAATTAAAAAATAATCAAGCGATTTTTGTCGCCGCTAGCGAGCATGATTGCGGTTATAGAGATGTGTCCGACCGTCAAGATAGATGCGCGAGCGAGATGGCGCGGGATATTTTTGATGGCGCGCCTGTTTCGGAAAAGAAATTGAAAATTTTTTCCAATTCAGCTCACGGCACGACAATGCTTGTAAGAAATGCCGGTTTTGCGTCGGAAGTTATAGAATGGCTCAATAAAATATATGGATAAATTCAGATTGAAGTCTAAATTTAAGCCAGCCGGAGATCAGCCTCAAGCGATAAAAGGTCTGATAAAAGGGATTGGCAATAATTTGTCGCGCCAGACTCTTTTGGGCGTCACCGGTTCAGGCAAGACTTTCACTATGGCGAATGTGATAGAAAAGACGGGAAAACCGACTTTGGTTATCGCTCATAATAAGACTTTAGCCGCTCAGCTTGCCTCTGAATACAAAGATTTTTTTCCGGATAGCGCTGTTCATTATTTCGTTTCCTATTATGATTATTACCAGCCCGAGGCTTATATTCCAATCACTGACACTTATATTGAAAAAGAAACTCAAATAAATGAAGAGATAGACCGGCTTCGCCATGCTTCCACTCAAGCGCTTTTGAGTCGGCGCGATTGCATTATTATCGCTTCGGTTTCTTGCATTTACAGTTTAGGAAGTCCGGGAGAATACGAGGAAAGCCTTTTAAAGATAGAAAAAGGCAAGAAGATATCAAGGGCGGATTTTTTGCGTAAATTGGTCTCTATCTATTTTGAGCGGACTAACGCGGATTTGCTTCCCGGTAAATTCCGCGCTATCGGCAATTCCATAGAAATAATGCCGGTAAATGAAAGAGTTGTGTATAATGTGAAAATTTCCGGAGATGTCGTCGGTGAGATTTTGAAGATAAATCCCATCTCCAGTCATATTTTAAACAGGGAAAGAATCGTTTTTCTTTTTCCGGCAAAACATTTTATTACCGACAAAGATAAAAGAGATAATGGCATAAAATCCATAAAGAAAGAATTGTCGGTTCACCTTAAGTATCTTGAAAAAAACGGTAAATTACTTGAAGCGGAGAGATTGAGGAGAAGGACATTAAACGACATTGCTTTAATAAGAGAAATCGGCTATTGCAGTGGAATTGAAAATTATTCTCGTCATTTTAGCGGGGCGCCAGTGGGGGGGCCGCCGGGACCACTTTATTTTTTTTTTTATCCGAATAAATAACGCACGCCGGCG
>CAYIGM010000001.1:0-36389 GCA_964363045.1 uncultured Candidatus Saccharibacteria bacterium | reverse complement strand
GGATCCTGATGTTTATTTTAAAATTTTTCTGTTAATTTCGGCGTCCCGCCGGGCGCCGCCCCCCCGGAAACTCTTCTTTCTTATTTTCCGCATAATAATGACGGAAGCCCTGATTTTTTAACTATTATTGATGAATCTCATATAACAATACCGCAGATCGCCGGGATGTACGCGGGGGACGCTTCAAGAAAAAAGACTTTGGTAGAATATGGTTTTCGCCTCCCTTCCGCTCGAGATAATAGACCCTTGAATTTTAAAGAATTTGAAAAGCGTATTGGACAGGTTATTTATACTTCCGCTACGCCGGGGAAATATGAAAATGAAGTAAGCGAAAATATTGTCCGGCAGATTATTCGTCCGACAGGGCTTGTTGACCCCGAAATCAAAATTAAGCCGATAATGGAAAATGAAAAAATAGGGTATGGTGGACAAATCGCTGATTTTATAGAAGAAGCGAAACAGACCGCTTCAAAAAATGAACGTTCTATTGCAACGACTCTTACGAAAAAAATGGCTGAAGATTTGGCGCTGTATTTGAAAGATCGGGGAATTAAAGCGGAATATCTGCATAGTGAGATAAAGACGCTTGATAGGATAAAAATACTTACGGATTTTAGAAGGGGTGAATTTGATTGTTTAGTCGGGGTCAATCTTCTTCGCGAGGGGCTTGATTTGCCGGAAGTTTCTTTTATTGGCATACTTGATGCTGATAAAGAAGGATTCTTGCGCAGTGAAACTTCTCTTATTCAGACAATAGGCAGAGCCGCGAGAAATTCTGCCGGAAGAGTCATACTTTACGCTGATAAGCTTACAGGTTCAATGATTAAGGCGATAGAAGAGACGGATAACAGAAGAAAAATACAGGTGGCTTATAATAAAAAACACAAAATTACGCCCAAGACGATTATTAAAAGAATTCATGATATTACGGAAGAGCTTGAAAGCCGGCATGAAAAGACGGTAAAATCCGTTCTTTTGATAGATAGAAAATTATTTGAAAAAAATCCGAAGAAATTGATTAAAGACAAAGAGAGACAAATGAATGAAGCCGTAAAAGAACTTGATTTTGAAACAGCGGCAATTTTACGCGACGAACTAAGAGAGCTTGAAAAAATGCAATATGAAAAATAAAGATGAAAAAATAATAATAAAAGGGGCCAGGACTCATAATTTGAAAAATGTGTCGTTGGAGATTCCGCGCAATAAAATGACAGTTTTTACCGGACTTTCTGGGTCGGGAAAGTCTTCGCTCGCTTTTGACACCATATTCGCCGAAGGACAGAGGCGTTATGTGGAATCTCTTTCCGCTTATGCCAGGCAATTTTTGGCTCAGATGCAAAAGCCTGATGTTGATGAAATTACCGGTCTTTCACCGGCAATCTCCATAGACCAAAAATCCCGTTCTTCAAATCCCCGTTCCACAGTGGCGACCATTACGGAAATATATGATTACCTTCGCGTTCTTTATGCGAGGATAGGCAAACCGCATTGCCTTAAGTGCCAGAGAGAGATTGAACGGCTTTCCAATGAAGAGATAATAAATATTGTTTTAAAAAATATTTCAAAAATCAAAAGCAAGATTAAAGCCGAATCTAAATCCGGGAGCGTGTTGATATTTGCTCCGGTTGTGCGCGGACGGAAGGGCGAGTATTACCAACTTCTTTATGACCTTTTAGGCAAAGGATATGAGAAAGCGCGAATTGACGGCAATATAAAAAATCTTCGCGGGCAAATAATACTCGCAAAAAATAAAAAACATGATATAGATATTTTAATAGACGAGATATCTCTTTCCGGCAAAGATGGAGCGAAAGGCGATTTTAGGTCGCGTTTGTCCGAAGCCATTGAGCTCGCGCTTCGTGAAGCGGAAGGGGTGGTTAAGATTAATTTCTCCGATACAGGCGATGAATTTTTGATGTCATCTTCATTCTCTTGCCCTTATGACGGCTTCTCTTTTCCGGAAATTGAGCCTCGTCTTTTTTCTTTTAACTCGCCTTACGGGGCATGCTCGGCTTGTCATGGACTCGGGACTAAACATCTTTTTGGCGATGACCCGTGCGATTCCTGTCATGGCGCCCGTTTGAGAGAAGAAGCTCTTTATGTTTTCGTAGATGATAAAAATATCGTTGACCTTATCGCTTTATCAATATCTGATGCTGTTCGTTTTTTTAAAGATATAAAGCTCAGTGAACGGGACAGGGAGATAGCTAAAGTTTTACTCAAGGAGATTGAGAATAGATTGCAATTTTTGCTTTCCGTCGGCCTTGATTATATGTCGCTTAATAGGCGCGCCAATACTCTTTCCGGCGGCGAGGCTCAAAGAATCAGGCTCGCTTCTCAGCTTGGCTCCCAGCTTGTTGGCACGCTCTATGTGCTTGATGAGCCGACTATCGGATTGCATCAGAGGGATAATGACCGTCTTATAAAGACACTTGAGAGCCTCCGCGACATCGGCAACACAATAATCGTGGTTGAACACGATGAAGATACCATTTTGTCCGCGGATTATCTTGTGGATATAGGCCCGGGTGCCGGAGTTTCCGGCGGTGAGATTGTGGTTTCAGGATATCTTGAAAAGCTTTTAACCGACAAGTCTGGCAAATATAAATCCCTCACTCTGGATTATTTGAGGGGTGTGGCTAGTATTTTAACGCCGGAGAGAAGAAGAGTCTCGGAAAAAGGGGCTATTAAAGTCAGAGGAGGAAAAATTTTCAATATAAAAGATTTGAATGTTGATATTCCTTTGGGTAAGTTTTGCGCTATAACCGGCGTATCCGGAAGCGGTAAATCAACTTTTCTTTACGAAATTCTTTATAAGAATCTTCAGGCCAAATTTGACAGAAGATACAGGAGCAACGATATCTTTAACTGCCAATCTTTTTCCGGCGCGGAATATCTTTCAAGGGTTATAATGATAGACCAGTCGCCGATAGGCCGGACTCCGCGTTCAAATCCGGCGACATATACCGGCGCTTTCACTTATATTCGCGACCTTTTCGCTTCGGTTGAGGAATCGCGAGTGCGCGGTTGGGGGCCTTCCAGATTCTCTTTCAATGTAAAAGGCGGAAGATGCGAAGCTTGCCAGGGGAATGGAACGGTGGCGGTTGAGATGCACTTTTTGCCGACAGTTTATGTTAAATGCGATATTTGCGGAGGCAAGCGTTTTGATAAAGAGACTCTGGACATAAGGTATAAAAAGAAAAATATTTTTGAAGTGCTTGAGATGACGGTTGAAGAAGCGTTGTCGTTTTTTGAGGATATTCCGGCGATTTATGACAGATTTAAGACTTTAAGCGATGTGGGGCTCGGATATTTAGAATTGGGGCAATCGGCTACGACTTTATCCGGCGGCGAAGCCCAAAGAGTTAAAATTTCTTCGGAACTTTATCGGCCCATTACGCAGAAAACCATTTATCTTTTAGATGAACCGACAGTCGGATTGCATTATGAAGATGTAAAAAATCTTCTTATGGTATTGAATAAGCTTGTTGAAAAAGGGAATTCCGTATTGTTGATAGAGCATAATATGGATGTGATAAAGAGCGCGGATTATATCGTAGATATGGGGCCGGAGGGCGGGTCAGGCGGAGGCAAAGTGGTGGCTAAGGGAACACCGGAAAATGTCGCAAATACAAAAGGTTCCTATACTGGTTCTTATCTTAAGAAGTGGCTAAGAAAATAAAACCCCGTCGCTTGAAAGCGACGGGTAAAAAAACGCCGCCATTGTTGAAAATGACGGCGTTTGAATAACAGCGGAATGCCGAGTTTACCGGCATTGATAAGTATTGCTGACTTCAGCCAGCAACTCTTTTGATTTAATTATTTGATCCTTTCCGGCTTCCACAGTTCTTTCATTGATAACATCAAGCCGGAAGGATGTATTCAATTCTCGTAGGCCACTGACAAATCCATATTTATCAAAATCTTCTCCGGCAGAGAAAAGCTTGGATTTTTCAGCCACTTTTTCCAATCTATTGGCCAGGAGTATCATATTGTCAATCGCCCGGTCTATAATCGCCATTGTTTTTTTGATGACCAGCTTGTCTTTTCGTTTTGATTCTTTTTTGATTCCGAATTCCTTTTGGTTTTTTGCGGTTTTCTTGCGACTGATTCCGGATTTTGGATGACAATCATTACTGTCTAATACCGCGGACATTATCACAAGATTGTTTCTGATTGCCACTTCATTTCTTATCAAGTCAATGACAGTGGCGTGTAATTCTTGCCACTGGCCCTTCATTATTTCTTGGTTTGGATTAAACAGCGGTTGGCCGGGTCTTTTCAGGGGAATTTTTGTTGCTGAAGCTGAAACTGAGAGGCAAAATAAGAATAATACAATAATTGCCGTTATTGCTTTTTTCATAATAGAACCTCCGATTATAGGTTAAATTAAAGAACAGCTTTATTTAGCTTATTTATATAATATTTTATTGATATTGTAAAGATATGCTATTTTTGGTATAATTAATATATGAAATTGTCGGCTCAGGTTAAGAATCTTCCTCAAGGCCCGGGTGTTTATTTTTTTCTTAATAAGAAAGGCGAACCTCTTTATATAGGTAAAGCGACTTCTTTGCGTTCGCGCGTTTCTTCATATTTTCAAAATCCTTCCCAGAAAATAGATTTAAGGATTAAAGAAATGGTTGGTTCGTCTGCCAAAATGAAATTTCAGAAGACAGACAGCGTGCTTGAGGCGTTGATACTTGAAGCGAATCTTATAAAAAAATATCAGCCGAAATTCAATATTAAAGAAAAAGATGATAAAAGTTTTAATTATATGGCTATTACAGAAGAAGATTTTCCGAGGGTACTGATTCTTCGTTGGCGCGATATTGAGAAAAATGAAAGAAAGGCCAGGGGTTTGAAAGTTAAATATTTATTCGGCCCTTTCCCGGAAGGGGGGAGTTTAAAAACCGCGTTAAAAATTATCCGCAGGATATTTCCTTTTAGAGATACATGTTCTCCGCAGGCGGGCCGACTGGCGCAGGCAAAACCTTGTTTCAACAGGCAAATAGGCCTTTGCCCGGGCGTATGCACCGGAGAAATTTCAAAGAAAGATTATTTTGAAACGATAAAGAATATAAGATTATTTTTCGAAGGGAAAAAAGAAAGTGTTATAAAAAATTTGAAGAAGGAGATGTCTGATTTTGCGAAAAAGCGGGAATTTGAATCGGCGGCAAGCGTAAAAAATAAAATTTTTTCTTTAAAACATATTCAAGATGTCGCTCTTATAAAAGATTTACCTCCACTTGGAAGATTAGCTTCCAAGTGGAGGATAGAGGCTTATGATGCGGCTCACATTTCCGGCAAATTTACCGTCGGCGCGTTTGCGGTCTTAAAAGGCGACGCGCCTAGTAAGCCGGACTATCGTCTGTTTAAGATTAGGGGAGTTAAAGAGTCTGACGATATAGCTTCTTTGAGGGAGATTTTATTAAGAAGGTTTTCTCATAAAGAGTGGCCATTGCCTAACTTGATTGTTGTAGATGGCGGCAGGGCGCAGAAAAATATAGCGGAAAAAATTTTGAAGGAAAATAAATTACGAATACCGGTAGTCAGCGTTATTAAAAATAAGAGGCACAGACCATCCGGATTTTTAGGGTCAAAAAAACAGATTGATAATTTCAAGAAAGAGATACTTCTTTCTAATTATGAGGCGCATAGATTCGCAATCAAGTATCATAAAAAATTAAGGTCCGTGGTATAATTAAAAAATGACTAGGATAAAAGTGGGGATTTTCAGGGGCGGACCGTCTCCTGAGCACGAGGTGTCTTTAAAGACAGGCGGGAATGTTATTTCCGCCATACTTCAATCTTTTCCCGATAAATATCAGATTAAAGATATTTTTATAACAAAAAATGGTGAATGGTATATGGATGGACTGTTGGTTTCTCGATCAAAAGTTTTTACTAATATAGATGTTGCGTTTAATGCTCTTCATGGAAATTTCGGCGAGGACGGAAAAATACAGCAAATTTTTGACAGTTTTAATATTCCTTATGCGAGTTCCGGCGTGGCGGCTTCTCTTTTGGGTATGGATAAAGTCTTGAGCAAGAAAGTATTTGCCGGCGCCGGCATCAAAGTTCCGCGCGGTGTTTCTGTTTCTGATAATCAATCGGCAAAAGACGCGGCTCTTGAGGTTTTGAGAGTTTTGGGTCCGTCTTGGGTGGTCAAACCTTCATCGTCAGGCTCTTCTTTGGGAGTTTCCGTCGCTAATGGCTTTAATGAGCTTGTTTCCGCTATTTCCGGCGCGTTTCAATACGGCCAGAAAGTATTGATTGAAGAACGCGTGGTGGGCAGAGAAGCTACCTGCGGTGTCGTGGAGAAATTTCGGGGGAGAGATTATTATTCTTCGCCTGTTGTTGAGATTATATTTCCTGTTGAGAAATGTTTTTTCGACACTTCTTTCAAATACAACGGCAAGGCAACGGAGATTTGCCCTTCCGGCTTTAGCCGGAAGGTTAAAGAAGAGATAGAGCGGATTGCCGTTCTGGCTCATAAGACTTTAAATTGCAAATATTATTCGCGGTCTGATTTTATAGTGTCAGAAAAAGGAATTTATCTGCTGGAGATAAATACTTTGCCAGGCCTCACCACCGAGTCACTCTTGCCGAAATCTTTAGAGGCAATAGGTGTTTCTTTACCGCATTTTTTAGACCATTTGATTACACTTGCGCTGGAGAATAGGTAAAATAAGATTATTTAATACCCAGTATTTCACAGTTTTTTATTCCGTTCGGAGATTCAATTTTGATTTTTTCTCCGACGAGTTTTCCTAAAAGAGCTTTGCCTATCGGCGACTGATAAGAAATTTTTCCCGCGGATGGGTCGGCTTCGCCGGGACTCACTATGCAGAATGTCTTTTCGGAGTTATCCAGTTTTGCGCAAACTGTTGAACCTATCTGAATTTTACCGCTGTTGTTCTTGAGGGCGATTACTGAATTTCGCAGAATATCTTCAAGCTCCAGAATCTTCTCTTCCATAAGGCCCTGGGCGTCTTTGGCTGACTGGTAGGAAGCGTTCTCTTTTAAGTCTCCGAAAGAAATTGCGGTTTCAAGCTCTTCGGCAATCTCTTTTCTTTTGACGGTTTTTAGGTGTTCAAGCTCTTTTTTGATTTTTTCCAAACCTTCAGGTGTTAAATATTTTGTCATAGTAAAATTAATTATACATAATTATGAAAAAAATAAAACCCCGCTGTGTGAAGAGGGGGTTTTATTTCATGTATTTCTAATGATATTTATTTGCAATCCTGCGAACAAGCCCCCGTCTCTTTTTCAACGGCATCGCAGACGCCGTCGCCGCATTTAGTTTGGCCACTTGGCGCTTGTCCCCCGGAAGATTGGCTTCCTTTGGTTGAACACATTTTTTGCTCTATCTCATCAATTTTCCCGTCTTTATTAAGGTCGCAATCAGTGCTTGACGCGCTTGGATTATTCGTCGGTTGCTGAACCTGATTGGAGGATGACGAGCTTGCGTCACTCGGCTTACTTCCGGAATCCAGACTATATTGTTTTATTATTCCGCTTTCAAAATAAGCCGTATAGAAGATATTTTTATCAAAATCAAAGGAAAATCGCGATGCTATACTCCCGATTTCATCAAGCACCCATGCTCTAGTTAGAATATTATTGTCAAATTCATAAACTTTTTCCTGAGATTTGCCCGCTCCCAATGAAGACATATCTGACAGATAAACCGCATTATTTTTATTATTGAATGCGATAACACTTTGGCCCTTGGAGAAATTTCCCGTTTCTTTTAGAGAATTTTGGTCAATGATTTTGTTTCCCAAATATAGCGCCGATTTATCATCATTGCTCATTAAAGATAATTCTTTTTTGTTTTTGAGCGACAAAGAAGCGTCATTTTCTTTGGTAAAAGAATCGCCGTTAAAAACCAGTAATTTTTGCTCGTTGTACAAATATGCGTATAATTTATTGGTTTTTTCGTTGACGGTAAGATTTACAAGGCCGGGACCAGCATTGGCGGCTTTTGATTTATCAAATCCGTATTTTGTCAAATCTATTGTCTTTAAGACATTATTGTTTATCCCGTCAGCCACGCCAATCACCCCAAGTTCCGGCCAAACGGCATAAATTTTATCTCGGCTTTTGTCCACGGCCATCGCTGAGATACTGTCAGTGCGCGGTTTTAATGAAGTTTCAAATTTTATTTTATTTGTGACTTTATTTGTCGTTGTGTCAATTACATCTATTAGCGCGCCATAATGGCTTAAGACATATAATCTTTTTTCATCTTTGCTTAATTCCATATCCGTCGGCCACATACCGATTCCGCCATTAACATGATTTTCATTATCAATAATTGTAAGTAATTTTGAATTCAAGTTATATTTATAAATCACGCTTCCCCCCAACCTGTTTCTTACATATAAATTACCGGAAGAATCGGCTATTACTTCGTCGGCTGAATTACCAATGTCAATGTCTTTTATTTTACAGCTGTTGTTTTGGCAATAGTTCGTTGATTCTAATTTATTTAAATCAAATATGGAAATAGAGCCGTCTCCTGTGTTGGTCGTATAAAGCTTGCCGGTTTTTTGGTCTATTGTAAAGTATAACGCGTCCGGACCGTGAGTTATTTCGCCTTTTTTATTGTTTGCCGAATCATATATTTCAATAATTCCGTAAGCTCCATTTAAATTTTGATTCCAGTTTGTTGTAAAGCCGGTTGTTCCGTCAGCAAAAGATTGATACCCGGTCTCTTGGAAAGAATAATTGCCCCATTTTACGGACTTATCTTTTCCTTTGCTTGGCACAATGGTTTTGCAGGTATCTATGGAAATTTCCGTCGCTTTTTTCTGGCTTGGGTCAATCTGATAACATTTGTTCGCGGCAAAATCATAAGAATAAAGTTTTTGGCTATTGAAAATCAGAAATCCGCCGGGAACGCCGATGTTGAATACATCAATCAATTCGTCTTTATCCACATCAACCACGCCAACATAGTTGGTTTTTGACCCAACAACATAAAGTTTTCTATTTTGCTCGTCAATAATCGGATTAAAAAGTTTTAGAATATTACTGAATTTTTTACCCGTAGCGAGCTGATGAAAATTAATTTCTCTTTCGTGGGTCGCGCTGTTTACGGCATTATTCTGCTTTTTACCGCTTTGTTCTTTACTGCAATCCGCGCCGCAATCATTTTCTTTGGTATTGTCATAAGTATTGCCATTGTAATTTTGTTCCGCCGGATTGCCACCATCAGGTTTTGAGAAATGGTAAATTCCGAATCCAATGGCGCCGATTATCGCGGTAAAAATAATTCCCAGAACAATTATCTGGGCAGTGATAAAACCTTTTTTAGATGAAAACATAAAAAATATTTAATTTTTAATGATACTTATTATTTATTTGCAGTCTTGCGGACAGATGCCGGAATTGGCTTTTTCAACGGTATCGCAAACACTGTCGCCGCATTGGCCGTGAGTCGTTTTATTTTCAGGAGATTGCTGTTCGGTGCCAGTCGGCGCTTTTTGCGTTTTTTGGGCTTGCTGCTGAGCCGGGAGTTCTTCTTTTGTCACCCCGTCCAATTGGTCGGTTTTTTGGGTGATAGCGTTCCAGCCGACAATGGTTAGGGTTATTATCAAAATAAGAGTTAAGGCATTGATGGCCAGAATAATCCAGATTAATGTATTTTGTGTTTTGTTCTCGTTCATATATTTTTTTGATTATGTTAATAAAATTGCTAATAATAAATATCGGTTTAATGGTGGACCGGACAGGACTCGAACCCGCCACCTCCTCAGTGCAAATGAGGCGCTCTACCAGATGAGCTACCGGCCCGCACGCTAGCTGGCTTATTAAAATATTCTACCTTATTTTTATTCAAATGCAACTACTTGTGTCAACCTGCCACGTTGACATAATGTGTTGGGATAATAAAAAAGCGCCGCTATATGTTTACCACATATAGCGGCGCTGAAGCGTCAGTATCGCGGGTTAAAAAGTATACCTGACACCCGCGGTCATGGACTTCACGTGTTCGCGAGTGGTTATCTCCTCACTCGCGCCCTCCATAAAGTCATGGTGAGTACCGTATTGACGGTACTCCATGTACCATGTCGCCGATTGTGGCGATACTTTCCCCTCTACCCCCGCGGTTAGGAAGCGGGCGCCGTGGTTGCAGTCTCCGAGATTGGTGGCTGTAATCACACTGCCGACTCCGTACCCGCCGTAGAGCGAGAACTTTTCTAAACGGTACCGGAGGAGTAATGAGATGTCGCCGGTCCGCTCGTCTATGCCTTTGTTGTCCACGTGCATGTGACCGGTTTGACTTATGGTTCCCGCCACCCCTATGTCCACCGGCAGTATCGCCAGTGGTCTGTTCCAGTACTTGCCCATCCGGAGACTGATGACCGCCTCCGAGTTGTTTTTAAGCAAATCGCAGTCCCCACTGCAGTTGCTGAATGTTATCTGCTCGGCCCCGATGCCAGCAGAAAGGAAGGTCTCGGCCCCTGCCGAGCCGGGGTAAAACATCACCCCGCCCGCGACAAGAAAAATCGCGATAAAAAACAGAATAGACAGTTTTTTCATTTGCGCCTCCTTATTTTTGCTTGATTGTTAAGAACTGTGCGCTCAATGCGCCAATCTTTTTTATATTCAAATTTAAATCTTAAAATAGGTTAGCAGATTGCGCTATAAATGTCAATAGCTGGGGGTAATATGTCAACGTGGCAGGTTGACATAGCGCGCAAATATAAAACCCCGGATAGTTTCCGGGGTTTTTAAAAAAGGTTAAGAAAAAAGATGAGTTCTAGTTTTATATTTCAAATTGCCCGGTGAGCGTCAAATCCTCACTCTTTTCTTGTCTGTCAGGTGTTGGGTCTTTTGAGTCCTGCAGGACCGCTTTTAATTTTGGCTTATCATTGTGATTGTAAAAAAGATCTATAAATTCTTTTATCTCTTCCGGCGCCGGTCCCTCTTTGAAATAAGGAAGGCACCAGTTTTCAAAGATATTGTATGTTTCCACAGAAGCCCGGTCTTTTTCTTTGTTATGGTAAGAGATGATTGTTCCTTTCCCGCCGCTTTTTGAAAGGATTATTGTTTGAATCAACTGGTCTTCTTTATGCTCTCCTGAATATGAATTTATAACTAATCGCCGGCCATGTTCGGATATGTTCATTCGGCATTCAACGGATGGTTCGCCCTTGAATTCGTCTTGCGCGATGATTATGAACATATCTTCTTTTTCTTTCTTTTCGTTTTCTGCCCCGACGCTTGTGGCAACCATAAACATAATCAAAAGTGTAATTAAGACTATAATGGATTTTTTCATTTCCGCGCCTCCTTTGATATTTTTAATGGAACAGCTTTCTGATATTATAGAAACATATTTTGATAATCTTTGCCAGCCGATGAATTTGCCTTATTCACATATTTGCGTTTATAAAATTTGCAAAATAAAATATAAAATATAAGCTTATAGTCTATGTTGATAAACGCGAAGAAAACTAAAATCGTGGCGACTATCGGTCCCGTCAGTGAAAATGAAGAGATGCTTTTAAAAATGGCCATGGCCGGGCTTAATGTTGCGCGCCTCAATTTCTCTCATGGCAATCACGCTGAGCATCTTGCCAGGATAAATCTTGTCCGTAAAATTTCAAAAAAGCTCGGCAAGCCGATGGCTGTTTTGGCCGACCTTTCCGGCCCGAAAATCAGAATAGGAGAATTTAAAGACGGCAAGATATTTCTAAAGAAAGGGGCGAAATTCACGCTCACTGTCAAAGATATAATGGGGGATGAAAATAAGGTTTTCATCAATTGCAAAGATTTGCCGGATAAAATAAAAAATGGCGATTTTATAATGCTGGAAGACGGTTCCAAAAAGCTTAAGGTGGAGGAAGTTTCGGGAGGCGAAATAATTTGCCGCGTGATTATCGGAGGAGAATTAAAGTCAAAGAAAGGGGTGAATCTTCCAGGTGTTTCGGTTGATATTTCCGCTCTTACATCAAAAGATAAAAAAGATTTGGATTTTGTTTTGAAAAATAAAGTTGATTTTATCGCGCTTTCTTTCGTGCGAAAAGCAGAAGATGTGGAAATTCTTAAAAAGATTATCAAGAAAAATGGGTCATCGGCGAAAATTATCGCCAAGATTGAAACAAAAGAGGCCATCTCCAATCTAGATGAAATAATTGACTCGGCTTACGGAGTGATGGTGGCGCGTGGCGACCTTGGCATTGAATTGCCGATGGAAGAGGTCCCGCTTATTCAAAAGAGGATAATCAAAAAATGCAATGAGAAGGGAAAGCCGGTTATTACGGCGACTCAAATGCTTGAGTCAATGATAAAAAATCCTCGGCCTACCAGAGCGGAAGTAAGCGATATTGCCAATGCCGTGCTTGATGGCACGGACGCGATAATGCTCTCTGAAGAGACAACCCTCGGCGCTTATCCGGTTGAAGCGATTGAGACTATGGCTTCAGTCTGCCGGCATACGGAGAAATTTTTTCCTTACGAACAGGTTTTAAAATCCATAAATGACGGTATAAATCTTTCGGTAGTGGATTCTATCAGCGCGTCGGCGTGCCAGACGGCGTATCGGCTTGATGCCAAGCTCATTGTGGCTTTTACCAATTCCGGATTTACAGCGAGAATGATTTCAAGGTGGAGGCCGAAACAACCGGTATTGGCCTTGACTCACGATGAGAAAATTCTCAATATGATGGCGCTGGGTTTCGGCACCTTTTCAAAAAAAATAAATAATATAAAAAATCATGACGGTATGATAGATATCGCCAAAAAAGAGGCGATGAAAACCGGACTTGTAAAAAAGGGGGATAAGATTGTGATTTCCGCCGGCATTCCCTTTGGCGTTTCCGGCACGACTAATCTGATTTTGGTGCAAGTGATTTAAGTGTCTTTTTATTTTTATTGAAAGCTGTTAGATTATTAGGAATGTCATTATCTGTGGGAATTGTCGGTCTGCCGAATGTGGGGAAATCCACGCTTTTTAACGCTTTGACGAAAAAGGCGGTTCCGGCAGAGAATTATCCTTTTTGCACCATTGACCCTTCGGTTGGCGTAGTGGCAGTGCCGGATGAACGGCTTAGTCAATTAAGCCGTTTTTCAAAGTCAGTTAAAACTATTCCGGCGGCTATGGAGTTTGTGGATATTGCCGGACTAGTGAAGGGCGCGGCCGAGGGCGAAGGTTTGGGAAATAAATTTCTCTCGCACATCCGAGAGGTGGATGCTATCGCTCAAGTGGTGCGTGTCTTCAGAAACGACAATATTGTTCATGTGCACAATAAGATAGACCCTCTGAATGATATTGAGATTATTGAAACGGAGTTGGTGCTTGCGGATTTGGAGACAGTCACTAAGAGAGCTGACAAGCTGAAGCGCGAGGTGAAAATGCAGGACAAAGAGGCTATAAAGCAGATGAATGTCATAGAGAAAGTGAGGGCGACTCTGGAGAACGGCAAGCCTGCCCGAGATGCTTTTGCGGGCGGGCCGACTCGTGAGAGTAAACTTGAGGATGTGGAAGCGGAATTGGTGAAAGACCTTCATCTTCTAACCATGAAGCCGGTATTGTATATCTACAATACTTCTAATTCTTCGGAGATCCCCGAAGAACTGAAAGTCAAGAAGTATGTCGTTTTAGACATTAAACTTGAAGAAGAATTAAGCGGTATGACGAAAGAGGAGATGAAAGAGCTTGAGGTGGAGAGCGGTCTGGATAATCTTATAAAAGAATCTTACAGTCTGCTCGGGTTGATGAATTATTTTACCACCGGGCCGGAGGAGACGCGCGCGTGGATTATAAAGAATGGCTCTACCGCTCCGGAAGCGGGAACCGCTATCCATACTGATTTTAAAGAGAAGTTCATAAGAGCCGATGTCATCAATTGGCAAGACATGCTTAACGCCGGCTCCTACGCGGCCGCGCGCGAGAAAGGTCTTTTAAGGACGGAGGGAAAAGAATATGTGGTTAAAGATGGCGATGTGATTGAGTTTAGGATATAGGATTTTGATCCTCAATTCCAAAAGATTTTTGATTTTGACCCAACCGCGCATTGAAAGACTTTTTTATTATGAAAAAATAATATATAATAATTTTTAATATGGCTTATGATTTTTCCAATCTTAAAAAGAGAAAAGAGGAGATAGCCGAATGGCTTAGGAAAGAATTTTCCGGTCTGCGGACCGGGCGCGCCACGCCGGCTATCTTGGACGGTATTTTTGTGGAGTCTTACGGCGCTAAACAGCCGATAAAGAATGTGGCGGCTATTAGCGTGGAAGACGCGAAGACTATTTTAATAAAGCCTTGGGACCAAAGTTTGATGCAGGCGATAGAGGGCGCGATACTTTCTTCAAATCTTGGCATAAATCCTTCGGCTTCAAATGACGGCATAAGAATCTCTTTTCCGGAATTGACTGCCGACAGGAGGGAAATGTTGAATAAAATTATTAAGGCTAAACTTGAAGAAGCGAGAATATCACTGAAAAAAGAGAGGGATGAAGTTTGGAGCAAGATACAGAAAGATGAGAAAAGCGGCGAAATATCAGAGGATGATAAATTCAGATTGAAAGACGAACTTCAGAAGATTATTGATGAAGGAAACAAAGCTCTTGAAGAAATAGCTTTAAAGAAGGAGATAGAGATAAGAGGGTAGGTGTTAATTGAAAATTATTCTATGAGTATTTTATTATTTTTTATCGTATTGGGAGTTTTGGTATTTGTCCATGAATTCGGGCATTTTATCGCCGCTAAGAAATCCGGCATAAGAGTGGATGAGTTTGGCATCGGTTTTCCGCCGCGTCTTTTTAAGATTAAGAGAGGGGAGACTGTTTATTCTATAAATCTTATCCCTTTCGGCGGTTTTGTAAAAATCTTCGGAGAAGATAACGAAAGCGGACCGAGGAGTTTCGTTGATAAGCCGGTCTATGTCAAAATTGCGGTAATTGCCGCCGGAGTTTTCTTTAACCTGCTTTTAGCCTGGTCTCTTATAACGATAGGTTTTACCGCCGGTTTTCCCGCGAGCGTGGGCGGCGCTCCGGAAGGAGCAGGTATAAAAGACGCGAAGGTGTTGATTTTAGATGTTAAGAAAGATTCTCCGGCGGAAAAAGCCGGCCTTAAGGACGGAGACGTTATCATTGGTTTGGCTTATGAAGATGGGGAGCGTATTATTGGCCGATTATCTACGGAAAATATTCAGAATTTTATCGCTTCAAGCGGGGACAGGGAAATCCTATTATCATATAAAAGGGCGGGTGAAGAAGCATCAACGCTTGTGAAGCCGCAAGAAGCCGTTTTGGGAGATACCCCGGCTATAGGCATAGCTATGGATGAGATTGGCATTGTCAAATTGTCTGTGCATCGCGCGGTTTATGAAGGATTGAAGATGACGATAAATCTTACTGTTGCAACGGCTGTCGGAATGGCCGGATTTTTTAAAGATGTTTTTACCGCCAAGGCGAATCTTTCTCAAATTAGCGGACCGATAGGAATCATCGGTCTGGTGGGCGAAGCTTCTAAATTCGGTTTGATATATCTTTTAAGTTTTACCGCTTTTCTTTCCATCAATCTGGCTATTTTAAATATTATCCCCTTTCCGGCTCTGGATGGAGGAAGAATTTTTCTATTGCTGATAGAATCAATTAAACGTTCGCCTATCAATGCGAAAATCACCGGATGGGTAAATGCAGCGGGCTTCGCCATACTTATAGTGTTAATGCTGGTGATAACTTTTCACGACATTATTAAATTGTTTTAAATAATGAAAATATAAAAATTTGAGAGATACGATTTTCTTAAGGACGGTCACAAGGGAAATCCTACGAAAATCATATTTCTCAAATTTTTTAAAATAATGAAAAATTACGCGAAAGTGGGCGGGAAAAAAGGCAAACCCGGCTATAGGACGCCGTCTCAATTCATAGCCAAGAAATCTATTAAGGTCTCCAAGATGAAACAAGGGAAAAAATATTTCGGTAGCCCAAAAACATATTAGCCCTGACTGTTGCGCTTTTTGACTATCGGGTGTTTTTCGGATATTATTATCTCTAATGTTGCAATCCAAACTTTTTACCAAGACAATCAAAGACGCTCCGAAAGATGAGGTGTCTAGAAACGCTTCTTTTTTGATTCGAGCCGGCTTTATAGACAAAACTATGTCCGGTGTGTATACCTACCTTCCTCTGGGTTTGCGGGTGTTAAAAAAAATTGAAAATATAATTAGGGACGAAATGAATAGGGTTGGCGGCGTGGAGCTTTTGATGCCTTCAATGCAGCCGAAAGAGAATTGGGAGAAGACCGGCCGGTGGGAGACAATGGACGACCTTTATAAGGTGGCCGACTCAAGCGGTCGGGAATCGGCACTGGGGGCCACTCACGAAGAGATTGTGGTTCCGCTCGTTAAAAAGTTTGTCTCATCGTATAAAGACTTGCCTCTTTATGTTTATCAGATACAAAATAAGTTCAGGATGGAGCTTCGAGCTAAGTCTGGCATTTTGCGAGGACGGGAATTTATGATGAAAGATTTTTATTCTTTTCATAAAGATGAAGAAGACCTTAAAAGATATTATGAAGTGATGAAGCTGGCTTATAAGAATATTTTTGAAAAAGCCGGCATCGGGGGAGAGACTTACCTTACTTTTGCTTCCGGCGGGAGTTTTTCAAAATATTCTCATGAATTTCAGACCGTAACTCCCGCCGGCGAGGATACGATTTATGTTTGCGGAAAATGCAGGATTGCCGTTAATGACGAGATTATAAATGAACAAAAAGTTTGTCCCGAATGCGGGAAAGCTGATTTCAAGACAGAGAAAGCCATTGAAGTGGGGAATATCTTTGAATTGAAAACTAGATTTGCCGATGCTTTTGATTTAACTTATAAAAATGAAAAAGGTGAAAATGTTTCCGTATTGATGGGCTGTTACGGTATCGGTTTAGGAAGACTTATGGGGACGATTGTTGAAATTTGCAATGATAAAAGCGGCATAATTTGGCCTGCGTCAGTAGCCCCTTTTAATGTTCATTTGATTCTTCTCAACGATTCTCTTCAAGATATTTCAGATGAGATATATGAAAGTTTGCAAAAAGCCGGAGTAGAAGTATTATATGATGAGCGAACGGATAAAAGTGTCGGAGAAAAATTTGCCGACAGCGACCTTATCGGCATACCGTATAGGATTATCGTCAGCGAAAAGAGTATGAAAAACGGCGGAGTGGAAATAAAAAAACGCAGTGAAGAAGAGGGGAGTATTATAAAAAAAGAAGATATTTTAAATTATGTTAAAAAAATTCAATAATTTTTTTTCGCACAATATAGGTATTGACCTTGGTACGGCTAATACTCTTGTTTATGTAAGCGGAGAGGGGATTATTATCAATGAACCGTCCGTTGTGGCGGTAAATCAGAAAACCGGACAGGTTGTGGCTATAGGCACGGAAGCCAAAAAAATGGTGGGCAGAACGCCGGCTCACATCAGCGCGATCAGGCCGCTTATTGACGGGGTTATTTCAGATTTTGAGGTGGCGGAAGAGATGATAGCGTATTTTATAAAAAAAGCTCAAGAGAATAAAAAGAGTATTTTGTCCCGCCCAAGAGTGGTCATCGGCGTCCCTTCCGGAGTCACTAATGTTGAGGTCAGAGCGGTTCGCGATGCCGCCAAAAATGCCGGCGCTAAGGAAGTTTATATAGTGGAAGAGCCGATGGCGGCGGCTATCGGCATGCGTCTGCCTATTTCAGAGCCGGTTGGCAATATGGTGATAGATATGGGCGGAGGAACTTCCGATGTGGCGGTAATTTCTTTGGGTGGAATAGTTTTATCAAAAAGTTTGAAAATGGCCGGTGACAGGTTAAACCATGATATTATTCATTACGTGAGAGATGAATTTAAAGTTTTGCTGGGCGAGCAGACGGCGGAAGATGTAAAAATAGCGATAGGCTCCGTTCTGGAGAGCGACGATGACCTTGAATCCGCCGTTAGAGGACGGGACCTTATTACCGGATTGCCCAGAGAGGTTATATTGACCGCTTCTGATATAAGACAGGCAATTTCAAAAACGACTCGTTCGCTTGTTAACGCGGTAAAAGAGGTTATAGAAGAGACCCCGCCGGAGCTGGTGTCTGATATTATGCATAGGGGGATAATGCTTGTTGGCGGAGGGTCGTATCTTAAAGGCTTGGCCGAACACTTGTCTTCCGAGGTGAAAATTCCGGTTCATGTGGCTGACGAGCCTTTAACCGCCGTAGTGAGAGGCACCGGCATTATTCTTGAGAATCTTGACGCGCTTCAAGATGTTCTTATTCAGCATGAAGATGACCTTCCGCCACAATAGGAAAATAGGAAAGAAAATATCTTTTCCGATAATAATATCAGCGGTGATTTTAGCTACCGCGTTTTTTCTTAATTCTAATTCCGGCCAATCTCTTTCAGGCGCCGCTTTTTCTTTGGCATCGCCATTGTTTGCCGTTAGGGATTCTTTATATAATTTGTATTCGTCAAATTTTTATATTTTGAAAAATAAAAAAGCGCTGGAACAAGAGAATGCGAAGTTGAAAGAAAAAATTTTGGAAATGGAGAGCGACGCATTGTCGCTTGATGTTTTAAAAAAAGAGAGTGATGAGTTAAAAAGCATATTGGGAAGGAAAAACAGCGAGAGGAAAAGCATAACCGCTTCCGTGATATTGCGGCCGCCTCAAGTTCCTTATGATATTCTTATCATAGATATCGGAACGGATAGCGGGGTGAAAGAAGGAATGCTAGTCGGCTCTTATGGCAATATTCTATTGGGTTTTGTAGAAAAAGTTTTTGCGGATACGGCAAGAGTCAGGCTTTATTCCAGCTCCGGGCAGGAAATAAATGTTTTAATAAACGGGTTAAATATTTTTTCCACGGCGAAGGGGAACGGAGGAGGTAATTTTGAAATTACATTGCCGAGAATAGATAAAGTTGAAGTCGGGAGTTTGATAATAACTCCAGGAGTGAATCCTTTCATTGTCGGCATAATGGAATTTATAAAGGCTGACATGGCGGACGCTTTCCAGAAAGTGCTTCTCCGGACCCCTTTAAATATACAGGAGCTTAAATGGGTAGAAGTTTTTCCGGATTTGACTAATGCGATTTTTCCTCAAGTATCTAGGGATACAAAAATTTGATAAAAAATGTTATATGTGTATAATATAAAAAGATAGTTTTTTCAGGTATTTTATAATACCTGAAAAAGGCCAATAACGGCCAAAAATAAAGGCTCAAAAGAGCCGGAAAGGAGAAAAGCTATGATGAAGAGATGCAAGGCAAAGGTATTCGGCTTCAGCGAGGTCGCTTAAACTCTACGCCGAGGGTCGATCGTATTCGCTAAATTTTTTAAAAACGAAAGGAGAGCGCCATGCGCCTGCGAACCCACCCGCCTTTTGGGTGAATATAGTAAGCCCCTCAATCCACAGGATTGAGGGGCTTTTTTTATCGTATTTATGTTAAAATTAAAGCAAATGTTTTTGTTTACCAAAAAGGAAAAAATATTCGCCGTTTTTGATATAGGGAGCGGTTCGGTCGGCGGCTTATTGGTTCGCAATAGCCATAAGAATGAAATTGAAATTTTGGCAAGCGTTAATATTGATATAAAATTCAGAGAGGATGCTAATCCGCATTTATTTCATAAATATCTGGAAGAGGCATTCAAGAAGACGGTTCAGTCTTTGAGGGGCAAGGCTCGCCAGTCTCCGGATTTCGCGTTTTGTGTCCTAAGTTCTTTATTGCATGTTTCTCAAACCCGGATAATAAAAGTCAGAAAAGACCAGTCCTTTAAGATTGATGAAAAATTACTTGACGGCTTGATAAGAGATGAAGCCGCGATATTTAAAAAAACATACGCGCAAGAGCTTGACGCCATCTCTCCAGGCGAGGAGCTGTCTCTTTTTGAGCACAATATTATGAAGTCGGTCCTAAACGGCTATGACACGGCAAAACCTCTGGGCAAGAAAGCGCGCCAATTGGACATTTATGTTTATATGAGTATGGGCAAGACGAAGATTAAAGAAGGAATAGAAGACATAATTCGGGAGAGTTTTGCCGGAACGCCCGTAATATTTCGCACTTTTCCCTTTGTGGCGTTCAATATTTTGAAAGGTTCAGTAGGCAATGACGAAGGATTTTTATTTGTTGATGTCGCCGGCGAAGCCACAGATATATCGCTTATCAGAAAAGGGATACTTGAAGAGACCATCTCTTTTCCATTGGGAAAAAATTTTGTTTTGAGGAAAATAGGCAAAGCTTTGAATACTCTCATCAAAGAGACGACTTCAATTTTTTCTCGTCTTGAAAAAGGCCACTCTGAAGAGAGAGCCGCAGATAAAATTTCAAAAGCGATTGGCGAAGCGAAAAATGAATGGGCCGGCTTTTTTAAAGAAGCGGTGGAGAAGATCGCGGAGATTGCGCCGTTGCCTCAAAATTTATTTTTGGCGGGCAACGATAAGATAGTTGAAGAATTTTCCGGATGTGTTCAGGATGATTTTTTCTCCCGATTTACCGTCTTAGGCAGAAGTTTCAGCTTGAATAGAATCTCCTCGGAGTCGCTGGATAAAATTTTTAAATTATCAAAGACCATGAAAGAGGAGAAAGACGTGTTTCTTCTGATGGAGGCTCTTTTTGCCGGCAAGTTTCTGTGATAATATTTAAATAACAATCAATAATTATGGCAAAAAAAATAATACAAGATATGGTGATGAGAAGAAGGAAGCCGGAAATAAAAGTTGAGACAATCAAGAAAGAAGAACATTCTTTCGGCGATATTGCAATGCCGAAGAATAAGAAAAGATTATCCGTAAAGATGCCAAAATTTATAAAATTGCCAAGATTGAAGTTGGCATATAAATTAGTTATTGTTTTATTTTTTATAGTCGCGGCTATTTTCATTTTGAGGAATTTTTCTTGGGTGACGCTTCGTATCACCCCGAAGCAAGAGTTTAAAAGCATAAAAACCAGCATAGAAGCTTTTGCCGGGATTGATTCTCAAAAAAAAGAAGAAGCGAATAACAGCCAAAATGTTTATTTTGAGCTTATGGAAGTGAGTGAAGGCGGTGAAAAGGCAAGCCAATCCAGCGGAATAAAAAAAATGGAAAAAAAAGCAAGCGGTAAAATTGTTATTTATAATGAATACAGCGCCACTCCTCAAACGCTTGTAAGGAGGACGAGGTTTGAAACTCCGGACGGCAAGATTTACAGGATTGACAGCCAGACGACGGTGCCGGGCACTCTGGTTAAAAATGGGCAGATTATCCCCGGTTCTGTTGAAGTCACCGTGTATGCCGATGAGCCGGGTGAGAAATATAATATGGGTCTTAGCGACTTCACTGTTCCGGGGTTTAAGGGTGATGCAAAATATGATAAATTTTACGCCCGGTCAAAAACTGAAATGACGGGAGGGTTTGTCGGCCAGTCCAATATTATTACCGAAGATGATATTTCTTCTGTCAGAGAAGTTTTAAGAAATGAAATAAAAGAGACTTTGATAAAGAAGACGGAGATGAGCATACCAGTCGGATTTTTGTATTATGCTGATTTGACTATGCTGGATTTTGTTTCTGATAAAGATAATCCTCATTCTGGAGACGAAGCGAAAGATTTCAAAATAAAAGAAAAAGGGATACTTAAGGTTTTTTTAATAAAAGAGAACGATTTGTCAAATGTTCTGGTTTCCAAATATTTGGAAAAAGGAGCCGATGCTCGGATTATGAATTTGAAAGATATTTCAGCGTCTCTTTCTGAAAGGAAAAAAGATAATGATAAAATCATCTTTAGTATGGAGGGCGCCGGTCATTTTGTCTGGAATATAAACGAAGATAATTTAAAGAAAGATTTTTTGGAGAAAGGAAACAGCAATATTGAGTCATTTTTAAAAAATTACCCCATAGAAAAAGCCGAAGTAATATTCCATCCTTCTTGGTGGCGTTTTGTTCTGAAAGACGGCTCAAAAGTGAAATATGAAGAAATATTGAAGACCGGGCTTGACTAATTCGCGCAATTTCTGATATATTAGATTTTAAGTAATTAAATGATGGAAAATAAGGAACAAGACCAACTGGTCAGGGGGACAGTTATAGAGGCTTTGCCCAATGCTACTTTTCGCATTCGTCTTGAAGGCGGTCGGGAAATAATAGCTTATCTCTCCGGAAAAATGCGAATGCATCGCATTAAGGTCTTGGTTGGCGATAATGTCGGCATGGAAATGAGTTCGCCGACGGATACAAAAGGAAGAATTAGAAAAAGATTTTAAAACAAATTACATATATCATTGTAAATATATTATTTTTATTATGAAAATTCGGGCTTCCATTAAAAAAATATGCAAAGATTGCAAGATGACAAGACGGAACGGCCGGATTTATATTATTTGTCAGAAAAATCCCAAGCATAAACAAAGACAAGGGTAAGATATTATGAGAATCAAAGGCATAAATATTCCGGATAAAAAACATTTAGAGATAGCTCTTAGCGCTATTTACGGTATCGGACGCTTCAGGGCCGGAAAAATATTGAAAGAAGCCGGAATTCCGAAAAATAAATTAGCGGCTGACCTCACGACGGAGGATGAGAAGAAGATTAGAGAGATTGCTGAAAATTATGTATTGGAGGGGGATTTGAGGAGAGATATTGCCGAGAATATCAAAAGACTGAAGGAGATAAAATCTTACAGGGGAGAGAGGCACAGAAGAGCGCTTCCTTCAAGAGGGCAAAGAACCAAGACCAATTCAAGAACCAGGAGAGGGAATGTCAGGAAGACCATGGGTTCGGGAAGAACAAAAGTTGATAAAAAATAATAATTGATTAAAAATGGAAAAGAAATCTGTAATTAAGAAAAAAGGAGCAAGTATGGACCAAGGCCTTAAGGCCAGGGCCATGGCGCGTATTCCTAAAAAAAAGATATCAAAAGGGATAATCAATATCTTATCAACTTATAATAATACCTTGATATCGTTATCAGACGACAATGGAGCCGTGCTTATCTGGTCTTCAAGCGGGCTGTTGGGTTTTAAAGGGGCGAAAAAAGGGACCCCTTTTGCCGCTTCTAAGGTCGCTGAAGTTGTAATTGATAAAGCGAAGCTGATAGGATTAAAAGACGCTGATGTGGTGGTGAAGGGAGTTGGCGCCGGCAGAGATTCTGCCATAAGGACTATTTCCGCGAGGGGGGTTGAGATAAATTCCATATTGGATATAACGCCGGTCCCCCATAACGGCCCTAAGTCTAAAAAACCGAGGCGCGTATAATAAATTTTATTTATGGAAAATTCACGATGTAAAATTTGCAGGCGAGCGGGAGAAAAACTTTTTCTTAAAGGAGAGAGGTGTTTTACCCCTAAATGCGAAATGGTGGTAAAGCCCTACGCTCCGGGCATTCACGGAAAAGGCGGCGCCAAAAAAGGCGGAAGAAGGGGCGCTTCCGAATACGGAACGCAATTAAGGAATAAACAAGCGGTAAAATTTTCTTATGGCTTGAGAGAGCGCCAGTTTGTCAATTATATAAAAGAATCATTGAAAAAAAAGGGCGTTGCGTCTTCTGAGCTGATGAAGCTTCTTGAATCTCGTCTTGATAATGTCGTCTATCGTCTGGGTTTTGCTTCAAATCGAGCCGGCGCCAGACAACTTGTTTCTCACGGGCATATAATTGTTAATGGCAAGAGAATCAATACCCCCTCTTACAGCGTAAAAATTGGCGATAAGATAGGGGTTAGAGAAGGGAGCGTTTTAAAGGGCCCATTTATTGGTCTGGATGATAAGTGGAAGAAATTTGAATCACCCGCATGGCTTTCATTGGATAAAGAAAAAAAAGAAGGTTCTGTGATAAGCGGAGCCGCGCCAGAGGAGATTAAATTTAATATTAATTCAATTATTGAGCTTTATTCGCGTTAATTATTATAAATAATAATATAATATGGACTACTCTATAATTTTACCATCAAAACCAAGAATCGTTTCCGAGGAAGAGACAAAGGGCGTTTATGAGATAGACAGTCTTTATGCCGGCTATGGTCATACTTTAGGCAATTCCGTAAGAAGGACTATTCTTTCTTCTTTACCTGGAAGCGCCGTCACTACCGTGAAGATAGACGGCGCGCCTCATGAATTTTCAGTTTTACCCGGAGTAAAAGAAGATGTAATAATGATTCTTTTGAATCTGAAGCAAGTGAAATTTAAAATGCTCACTGATGAACCTCAGAAAGTCACTATCTCCGCGAGCGGAGCAAAAGAGGTTACGGCCGCTGATATAAAAATTTCAAGTCAGCTTGAAGTCATAAATAAAGACGCGCATATTGCAACTCTTACGGATAAAAGTTCAAAATTAAATATAGAATTGACTGTAGAGAAAGGGCTCGGTTATATTCCGAGAGAGATATTGAAGAAAGATAAAGTTGAAGTGGGGACTATTGTTTTAGATGCGGCGTTTACTCCGGTTAGAAGGGTTAATTACGAGGTGGAAAATATGAGAGTCGGAGACAGGACTGATTATAACAGACTTCGGTTTACCATAGAGACTGACGGTGTTATCTCTCCTCGTGAAGCGCTAGAGAAAGCCATAGAATTGCTTATTAAACAGCTTAAAGCCATGGTTGGCTTTGAGGATGAAAATTCAAATGCCGAAATATTGAAAGAAATGCCCGTTAAGAAAGAGGTTGAAGAAGAGCTTGACGCGGTGTCAAAAGAGGATTACCTTAAGACGAGAATTGAAGACCTTAATTTATCTTCAAGAACATTGAAAACGCTCTCTGAAGCGAGCATAAGGACGGTCGGCGGTTTAACTAGAAAAAGAGAAGAGGACCTTTTGCTTATTGAAAATTTAGGAAAGAAGGGGATACAGGAGATTAGGCGCGCTTTGGGCAATTTAGGTCTTATGTTAAAAGAGTAATGAATTTATGAAGCATTTGCAAAAAGGACGAAAATTCGGCAGAGTTAGAAATCAGAGAAAGGCGCTGATGCGTCTTTTGGCTAAGAATTTCATTGAGCATGAAAAGATTAAAACGACTGAAGCCAAGGCAAAAGAACTCAGGCCTTTTGTAGAAAAGATGGTGACCAAAGCCAGAAGTGAGAAACTTTCTTCTCGCCGGATTATTATTGCCGAGCTGGGAGAAAAAAGCGCCAAAAAACTTTTTGATGAGATAGCGCCAAAATATAAAAATAACCAAGGCGGTTATACGCGCATTATAAAACTGGGAAACCGCAAGGGGGACGCAAGTCCGATGGCGGTGATTGAATTCGTTTAATCTTATTTATCTTACTTACTTATGGAAAAAGAATACACAATAGACGCAAAAGGCAGGGCTTTGGGCAGAGTAGCTTCAGAGGCGGCTAAAATTTTAAATGGAAAGACTTCTCCTGATTATAAACCTAATGAAGTCGCTCCTGTAAAAGTGACGGTGTTGAACGTGTCTTTTTTAAATACATCTTTAAATAAGATGAAGCAAAAGAAATACATCAGTCATTCCGGTTACCCGGGTTCTCAAAAATTTGAGACACTGGAAAAGCTTTCCGAGCGCTTGGGTATGAAAGAGGCGCTTAAAAGAGCTGTTAAAAATATGCTGCCTAAAAATAAACTGAACAAATTGATGATGAAAAATTTAATTATAAAAGATTAATATGCCTACAGAAAAAACAACAGAAAAAATAAATATAGCCGGAGCCGACAAAGAAGAAATTCCCAAAGGCGCGTATTATGAAGCTGTCGGGCGAAGAAAAACAGCTGTGGCCAGGGTCCGTCTTTTTAATAAAGGGAAGGAAAAATCCGAGATTATGATAAATGATAAAAATATCAGTGATTATTTCCCAACGGATAAATTGCGCCAGACAGCGATGAGTTCGCTTGAAATAATGAAAGCCGATGACAGATTTAAAATTACGGCTAAAATCAGCGGTGGCGGTATCCAAGCCCAATCTGAAGCTTTAAGGCACGCCTTGGCGCGAGCTTTGATTAAATTTAATGCTGAATTTAGAAAAAGATTGAAAAAGGCCGCATACCTGAAGCGCGACCCAAGAGCCAAAGAAAGACGCAAGTTTGGACTTAAAAAAGCCAGGAAAGCTCCTCAGTGGAGTAAAAGATAATTCAAATCTTTTACTGATAGGATTTCTCTTAAAATATTCGTATAATTTGCAAGTTTTCGCGATTATTGTTTTTCTATTTATGATTGCTATAATAAAATAATGGATAAGGAGAATGAAAATATGACGGATGTCGTTGCGGAAGATGTCATCATTGAAGATGAGGATGTTTCCGCTTCGGATATTGTTAAAAAGCTTCGGTTGAAACTGAAAGAGTGCGAGAAAGAAAAAATGGAATATCTGGGAGGATGGCAGAGGGCCAAGGCTGATTTCATAAATTTTAAAAAGGAAGAGAATGAAAACAGAAAGAATTCGGCCAAGATTGCCAAAGAGGAAGTTTTGCTTGATTTTTTGGCAATTGCTGATAATTTTGAGATGGCTTTTGCCAATAAAGAGGCTTGGATGGCTCTTCCCAAGGGTTGGCGGCAAGGAATTGAACATATATACGCCCAATTTTCAAGCATTTTTGAGGCTAACGGATTAAAGAGCATAGAATCAGAGGGGCAGAAATTTAATCCGGAAGAACATAGGGCTATTGGAAGTATTGAGGTTGACAGCGGAGAAAAAGACCATATTATTTTAGAGGAATTACAGCGAGGGTATAGATTGAACGGAAAAGTTGTAAGGCCTTCTCAGGTGAAAATAGGGATTTATAAGAAATAACTAAAATAGAAAAATTTATGGCAAAAATTTTAGGTATAGATTTAGGAACAACTAATTCAGCTATGGCTGTGATAGAAGGCGGTGAGCCGAAGATTCTTGAAAATGATGAAGGGAACAGAACAACACCGTCCATTGTCGCCATAAGCAAAACCGGCGATCGTTTAGTCGGTCTTCTGGCTAAGCGTCAGGCTGTCACTAACTCGGAGAATACGGTTTTTGGGGTGAAGAGGCTTGTCGGACATAAATTTTCTGATAAAGAGATTCAGAAAGACAGAGGACTTATACCGTATAAAATAGAAGAGGCTTCTGACGGCGGAGTGAAGATTAAGATGGCGGACAAGAGTTATCGGCCGGAAGAAATATCAGCTATGATTCTGCAGAAATTAAAGCAGGACGCCCAAGCTAAAATTGGAGATAAAGTAGAGGAGGTTGTAATTACGGTGCCGGCGTATTTTAACGATTCGCAGAGAAAAGCGACTAAAGATGCCGGTGAAATTGCCGGATTTAAAGTCAGAAGAATCATAAATGAGCCGACTGCCGCCGCTTTGGCGTACGGATTCAATAAAAAGAAAGATGAGAAGATTGCCGTTTTTGATTTTGGCGGGGGGACTTTTGACATTTCAATATTGGAAGTCGGCGATGATGTGATAGAAGTAAAATCTACTGACGGTGATAGCCATATGGGCGGTGAAGATATTGATTTTAAAATTGTGAATTGGGTGGCGGAAGAATTTAAGAAAGATTCAGGCATAGATGTCAGAAAAGATACACTCGCTCTCCAGCGCCTTAAGGAGGCTTCTGAGAAAGCAAAACACGAATTATCTTCCACGATTGAGACAGAGGTCAATATTCCTTTTATCACTTCTGATGCCAGCGGGCCTAAACACCTTTTAATTAAATTTACAAGGGCAAAACTTGAAGAATTGGCTTCCGAGTATATAGACAGGTCTACGGAGATTACTAAGCGGGCGATAAGCGCTTCCGGTTTTAAGATTGAAGATATAGACGAGGTTGTGCTGGTGGGCGGTCAGACCAGAATGCCGGCTATCATAGAATCGGTTAAAAAGCTTTTTGGCAAAGAGCCGAACAGAACAATCAATCCGGATGAAGTGGTGGCTTTGGGCGCGGCTATTCAGGCGGGTATTTTGCAGGGTGATGTGAAAGATATTTTGCTTCTTGATGTTATACCTCTTTCTTTGGGTATAGAGACTCTTGGCGGCGTTTCAACAAAATTGATTGAAAAAAATACGACAATTCCCGCTTCTAAAGCGCAGGTTTTTTCAACGGCGGCCGATAACCAAACTTCGGTTGAAATACATATTTTGCAGGGGGACAGACAGATGGCGCAAGATAATAAATCTCTCGGCAGGTTTATATTGGATGGAATCCCCCCTTCTCCTCGCGGTCTTCCGCAGATTGAAGTGATTTTTGATATAGATGCGAATGGGATACTTAATGTTAAAGCTCGCGATAAAGCCAGCGGGAAGGAGCAGTCCATAAGGATAGAGGCTTCGGGCGGGCTTTCTGACGCTGAAATAAAAAAAATGAAGGAAGATGCCGAAATTCACAGAGAGGAAGATGAAAAAAAGAAAGAGATGATAGATATAAAGAACAATGCGAGCGCTTTAGTCTATACAGCGGAGAAAGCTCTTAAAGATGCCGGCGCTAAAATACCGGAAGATATCAAAAAAGCAATAGAGGAAAAAATTTCTGAGCTTAATAAAGCCAAAGAGGGGGATGACAGTTCTCTGATAAAGAAAGCCACGGAAGATTTATCAGCTGAAATTCAAAAGATAGGAGAATATATGAACCAAGGCAATAATGCTTCAGCCAGCGGAGAGAATATTCGCGATGCTGAAGTGGATAACGATAATCAATCTTCGGGCGAAGGTGACAAAAAATAATAAATCTTGTAGTATGTAAATAATGAAGAATTACTACGATGTTTTAGGTGTGGCAAAAAGCGCTTCTAAAGAGGAGATTAAGAAGGCGTTTAGAAAACTTGCTCATAAATATCACCCTGATAAAAAAGGCGGCGATGAGGCTCGATTTAAAGAGGCGAGCGAGGCTTATCATATATTGACGGATGATAAGAAGCGCGCCGAGTATGATAGATATGGTAGGGTTTTTGACGGTGGCGCCGGTGGAGCCGGCGGTGGATTTGAAGGATTTTCCGCCCAAGGCGGTCCGGCTTCGGGCTGGGATTTTTCCGGTCAAGGCGGCGGGGCAAGTTTTGATTTTGGTGATATTTTTGAAGATATACTTGGCGGATTTGCCGGCGGCAACCGCGGCAGAATGCGTCGGGGGCGGGATATTTCAATTGATTTGGAGATACCTTTTGAAGAAGCGATTTTCGGGGGGGAACGCAAAGTTCTTATAAGCAAATTGACCGCTTGCGATAAATGCCACGGAGAGGGCGGCGAACCTGGCGCCGGCACTAAAGAATGTCCGGCTTGTCGGGGTGAAGGCAGGGTAAGGGAAACCAAACAATCAATTTTTGGCACTTTCGCCAGCGTTAAAGAATGCAGCGCTTGCGCCGGCAAAGGGAAGATTCCGGAGAAAAAATGCTCCGCCTGCAATGGAAATGGCGTCTTGAAAAAAAGCGAGGAGATAAAGATTTTTATTCCCGCCGGCATACAAAATGGAGAGATGATAAAACTCGCCGGCGCTGGCGAGGCGATAGCTCATGGAGCGTCTGGTGACTTATATGTTAAAATTCATGTTCTTCCCCATAAAATGTTTATTAGAGAAGGTCATAATTTACTGATGGACCTTGATGTTAAATTTTCCGAAGCGATTCTTGGTTCTAAAAGAGAGATAAAGACACTGGACGGTCTTATAAAAATAAATATTCCCAAAGGGGTTGATTCCGGAGAGATTTTAAGAGTTCGCGGGCACGGAGCTTTTTACGCCAACAGGAAAAGAGGCGACTTGCTGATTAAAGTTATAGTCAAAACTCCTAGGAACCTTTCAAATAGGGCAAAGACGCTCGTAGAAGATTTAAAAAATGAAGGAATATAGAAAAAATTATTTATGCCGCTGTTAGCCCAATTAGATGCCATTCTCTCAAACCCGTCTTGGGAAATTTTATTATGCGCTTTTCTTTTAATTTCCATATTTTTTTATACCCTTTCTGTTAAAAAAGGCAAATCAATCACCCTTTTCATCTCTTTTTATTTAGCTATTTTTATTTTTAGCAATTTTCCTTATTTTAATATTATTATCCCCGGTAATTTAAAATCCATTGATTTTTTCCTTTTTAGACTTTTTCTATTTGCCATTCTTATTTTAATTTTTAATATTTTTCTTATAAAAATCGGCGTTTCAGAAGGCGCCTCTTCTCGTTCCGGCTGGATTGAAGCGACTCTGTTTTCTCTTTTGGGCACAGCGCTTATAATGAGTTTTCTTTTTCATTTTTTTAATATAAATTCCGTTTTTGAATTCTCAGCTGCTTTAAAATATTTATTCTTTTCAGATATCCCGATTTTCTGGTGGATTATTTTGCCATTTCCGGCCATTTTCTTTTTTAGAAGATAATCTGTTAAAATAGAAAGATGCTTAAACGGCTTATCTTTGATACCATTCTTTTTGTTATCGTATTTTGGGCGCCTTGGTGGTGGCTGTCATTTATTTCGGTAATTATTTTTATTTTTATTTTCCCCCGGTTTTGGGAGGCCGTTATACTGGGTTTTTTGATGGATTTGCTCTATGGCCCGTCAAACCTTTATTTTTTAGGCAGTTTTAGAAATTGGATTTTTACTTTGTCTTTTTTGGCGGTTTTTCTGGCGGTAGATAAATTTAAAAAGCATTTATTTTTTATGAATTTTTATGAATAAAACAACGATTCTTAAGAGAAAAAAAATTGAAATTGAGCCTGACGAGATTTTTCTTGATTCAAAAAATATACCGCAATTTGAAGTGGAACAGCTTGAGGGACGGATAGAAAAGCCCGTCGGCAAGAGAATTTTTTTTCTTTTCAGTATTTTTTTTATAATTGTGGAGTTTATGTTTATGGTTCGGCTTTGGTCTGTTCAAGTTTCAGGCGGCGAAGCATTTTCTATTTTAAGTGAAAATAATAGGTTGCGCTCCATTAAATTATTCTCAGATAGAGGGATTATATATGACAGATTTGGCCAAAAGCTTGCGTGGAACGATGTTAATTCAAGAGAATATCTTGGCGGTGGGGGGCTTTCGCATATCGTCGGCTATATTGGTTATCCGAATAAAGAAGATACTTCGGATATAGACGCGCTTTATTCCAAAGAGATGATGGGGAAAGCCGGGATTGAGAAAATATATAATGATATTCTTAAGGGCGAGGCCGGTTCTAAATTGATTGAAACAGACGCGCATAATAATATAAAATCAGAAAGTGTTCAGAATCTCCCTAAAGACGGCGGGAATATATATCTTTCCATTGATTCGGAATTTCAAGCCAAGCTGTATCAATATATAGAGAGTTTGTCCGCGGAAAGGGGATTTACCGGCGGGGCGGGTATTTTTATGGATATAAATTCAGGGGAGATTATCTCTATTGCGAGTTTTCCGGAATATGATTCCAATGTTCTATCAAGAGGCGAACCAAGGGAGAAGATAAATTCTTACCTGACGGACAAGAGAACTCCTTTTGTGGATAGGGCTGTTTCCGGCCTCTATGCCCCGGGGTCTATTATGAAGCCGGTCATGGCGCTGGCGGCTTTAAATGAGAAAATTATAGCTCCTGAAAAAGAGATATTCAGTTCAGGCTCCATTTCGCTTCCCAATCCGTTTTTTCCAGACAAAAGAACGATTTTTCCGGACTGGAAAGCTCATGGATGGGTTGATATGAGAAAGGCGTTAGCTGTTTCTTCAGATGTTTATTTTTATGAAATTGGCGGAGGTTTTGAGGATATTAAAGGATTGGGAATTGGAAAGATAGGAGAATATTCAAGAATGTTCGGTTTGGGTGAAAAGACGGGTGTTGATATTGAGGGCGAAGGAGTGGGACTGATACCGAGTCCGGAAGTTAAAAAGAATAATCCTCTTAATGATGATATTTGGAGAATTGGAGATACTTATAATGCTTCAATCGGTCAAGGGGATTTTCTAGTCACTGTGCTTCAAATGGTGAAAATGGTTTCGGCGGTGGCCACGGATGGAATTCTTTTGAATCCTCATTTGATTAAAAAGTGTGAAGGAGAATGTAAAGATGTTTCGCCGGATAAATTTAAAAGTTCCGTAAAGATTGATATTCCGCTGGAATATTTCAATGTGGTTAAAGAAGGGATGAGAATGGCGGTGACAGAAGGTACGGCCAAAGGCCTTGATCTTTCAAATGTGGAGATTGCGGCAAAAACAGGAACAGCGGAAATAGGCTCTAAATATGTGAATTCCTGGGTCATAGGCTTTGCGCCGTATAAAAACCCTAAAATCGCATTTGCCGTAGTTATGGAGAAGGGGGACAGGAATAATACAATCGGAGCTTTATATGTCACTCGGCAAGCTTTTGAATGGCTATCCGGGAACCGGCCTGATTATCTGAAAGAGTAACTGGATTTTTCTTGGCTATATGGATAGATTATGCTAAAATAATTTTTATGAGTTCGTTTGAAGAAATTCGCAATGAAAGAATTAAAAAATTAAATATACTGAAGACGGCCGGTATGAATCCTTATCCGATAGAATCAAAAAAGGATTATTCAACCGCAGAAGTTATTGATGATTTTTCCAAACTTTCCAAGAGGAAGAAGCCTTTTTTTATGGCAGGGCGAGTTATGACTGTGCGCGGGCATGGCGGTTCAACTTTTTTTGATTTTTCAGACGGGGAAGGGAAGATGCAGGCCTATTTAAAAAAAGACGAAATAGGTTTAGAGGGCTATCAATTGTTTATTGATGTTGTAGATACAGGCGATTTTGTGGAATTGAAGGGTGTTTTGTTTAAAACAAAAAAAAATGAAAAAACGCTTAAAGTTCTTGCGTGGAAGATGCTTTCTAAATCAGTAAGGCCTCTTCCTGATAAATGGCACGGATTGTCAGATGTGGAAGAGCGGTTTAGAAAAAGGTATCTTGACCTGTTGATGTCGCCGGAAGTTAAAAATCGCTTTGTTATTCGTTCAAAAATTATTTCAGAAGTAAGAAATTTTTTGAATAAAGAAAATTATCTGGAAGTGGAAACCCCTATCCTTCAGTCTTTAGCCGGTGGAGCGACGGCGGAACCTTTCATGACCCATCATCGGACGCTTGATATGGATTTATATTTAAGAATAGCCCCGGAGCTTTATCTTAAGAAATTGCTCATAGGCGGATTCTCCAAAGTTTATGAAATTGGAAGAAATTTTAGAAATGAAGGCATTTCTCCCACTCATAATCCCGAGTTTACAATGCTTGAATTTTATGAGGCCTATTCTGACGCTCAAAGTCAGCGCGCTTTTATAGAGAAAATGCTTAAGACAATAATGAAGAATATATTTAAAAAATTCTCTGTCGGATATAATGGCAATATAATAGATTTTTCAAAGAAATTTTCAATAATATCTTATTTTGATTTATTGAAAAAATATACTCTTATGGTGAATCCTTCTGCTTTAAGCCGCAATGATATCGCTCTTAAGGCGAAACAATTCGGCATAACGGTGGAAAATCATGAAGCCAAGGAAAAAATCATAGATAATATTTATAAGAAAATATGCCGGCCGAAACTTATTCAGCCCACATTCATAATTGATTATCCGGCCGAATTTTCTCCTTTTGCCAAGAGAAAAGCCGATAATTCTTCATTTATAGACAGATTTCAGCTGGTTGTCGGCGGTATTGAAATAGTCAACGCTTTTTCGGAGCTTAATGACCCTTTTGACCAGAAAGAAAGATTTTTAGAGCAAGACCGAAAAAGAAAAGAAGGGGAAGCGGAAGTTTCTCCGAGCGATGAGGGGTATCTTGAAGCGATGGAATATGGCATGCCGCCGGCCGGCGGTGTGGGTGTCGGCGTGGACAGACTGGTAATGCTTCTTTCCGATACCCAGAATATAAAAGAAGTTATTTTATTTCCAACTATGAAACCGAAAACAACAGAGCCTTTTAAGAATCAAGAAGGAAGTTTTTAATTGTCTGCTCGGCTTTTTTCAACTCGCCCGTTTCCGCGTTAAACCACTTTATTCTTTCATCTTTTTTAAACCAGGTCATTTGACGCTTGGCGTATTTATAATTTTCTACCAGCATTTTGGCAAGCATTTCGCCACGGCTGATTTTTTTTCTTAGAAATAGAGCGGGGTATTTGTATTCAAAACCCATTTCATAAATTTTTCTCCAGCTTAAGCCGGCTTGGCGCATTTTCTTTAGCTCTTTTAAAAGCCCTGATTGAATCATTTTTTTAATTCTTTTTTCAATCCGTTTTTTTAATGTTTGACTGTCTATTTTTAACCCAATTTGCAGATAACCGATGTCCGACGTCGGTTTTAATTTTAGTTTGGGAATTTTTCCGATAACTCTCGCTATTTCAATGGCTCTGATAAGCCGCCGCGGGTTATTTTTATCAATTTCCTCGGCTCGGCGCTTATCCAGCTTTTCTAATATCTGAAAAAGCCGGCTATTAGTTTTTGCTTCAAGTTTTTTTCTCAATATCGGGTTGGGTGGCACTTCCGGGATGAAAATGTTATCAATGACAGCTTGTATATATAATCCGGTTCCGCCGGTTATTATGGGAATTTTACCTCTGTTTAAAATATCTTGTATTGAGTCGTCTGCCATCTTTTTGTATAAGGCCACAGAGAAAGATTTTTTGGGACTTATTATGCTAAGGAGATGGTGGGGAATTCCCTTCATTTCTTTTTTTTTGATTTTGCCGGTGCCAATATCGAGCCCCGCGTAAACTTGGCGGGAATCCGCGGAGATTATTTCACCTTTGATTTTTTTGGCAATTTTTACCGCAAAATCGCTTTTACCGGCGGCTGTTGGCCCCAGTATTACTATTATTTTATTTCTCCTTTTAGTTTCCATGGTCCTATGCCTGTGATTGTTATCTCTTTAAATTCTCCAACCCTAAGGTCGTTCTTTGAGGAGGAGTGAGGCGAAGGGGAAAGACGCGAGCTTGTTGTCTTTATCTCAACTAGCTTATTCCCCTTCGTCCTGCCCCAAAAACTGCCTTTATTTTTATTATCTATAAGCGCGCGGACTGTTTGGCCTTTTATTTTTTTGTTATTTTTAAGGGCGGTTTTGGCGAGAATGCTGTTGATTTTATTTTTTCGGTCTCCTTTTTCTTTGTGAGGCACATCATCTTCCATTCCTATTGCCGCTGTTGTGCCAGGCCTTGGCGAGTATTCGGAAAGAAAGGCCATATCAAAACCTATCTCTTTGAAAAGTTTTTCCGTATTTTTAAATTGACTCTTTGTTTCTCCGGGGAAACCGACAATGATGTCGGTTGAAATGGAAATATCCGGGATGGCTTTTCTTATTTTTGCAACTAGTTTCTTATAATGCTCTATGGTGTACGGCCTGTTCATCTTTTTTAATATTTTATTGTCTCCCGACTGAACCGGCAGGTTTATATAATGGGCGAATTTTCCGGATTCTTTCATCGCTTTTATCATAGCGATTGAAAAATCTTTCGGATGCGGGGAAGCGAACCGTATCCAAAAATCGCCGGAAATTGCGTTTATTTCTTTTAATAAATCAGGAAATTTGAAGCCGTTATCATTGTAAGAATTCACATTTTGTCCCAAAAGCCATATCTCTTTGTACCCTTTTTCTATTAGTTTTCTTACTTCTTTTACTATTTCTTTGATAGATCGGGAATATTCTCTGTCTCTTGAATAGGGCACGATGCAATAAGTGCAGAAATTATTACAGCCGTATGAGATGGGAACGTTAGCGGAAAATTTGGAAGTATATTTCGGTTCAATTGAGAGATAATCTACCCTGTCCAACACCGAGTGTTGGACATTTTTTATTTTTAGTAGCTTAGGAAGATTCGCTATATCTTTTATATCTATAAATGTGTCTATAAAAGGGAGGCGTCTTTTGAGTTCTGTTTCGTCGTAGTGCATCATACAGCCAGTGAGAATAATGTTTATCTTTTTTTTTGATTTAAGTTTGTCAGCTTCTTTTTTGTAGCCGAAGATCCTATCCTCGGCTTTTTGGCGTATTGAGCAGGTATTGAAAATCAAGATGTCGGTTTTTTGTTTATTTTCCGTATGTTTAAGTCCGGCATTTTCAAGTATGCCCGCTATTCGTTCGGAATCGGCAACATTGGATTGGCAGCCGAAAGTTATAATGTGGTAAGTTTTTGCCATGCAATTTATTGATATCAATTTAGCATATAGTATTTTTTAAAAAAGAAAAAGGCCCCAAGTGTTTCTATTGGAGCTGCTTGAGCTCCGGCTCGGACAATGGGCCCGTGGTTTTAATGTAGAAATCAAGGTCTAGCCCACTGCTGGTTTGAAAAAATAACTTTCTTTCATAATTTTATTTCATTAAAACATCAAGCGAGACGCCGAGCGCGTCTGCGATTTTTTTAACTGTATCAATAGTGGGGTTGGGCGTTGAGCCTGCTTCTATTTTAGCAATAGTATGAAAAGCCAAGTCTGCTTTTTTTGACAAGACATCTTGAGAAATACCGAGCTTATTTCGGTATTTCTTTATATTGTCCCCAATTGTGGATTTTTCGTTTGACATATTCGTATAGTTTTACTATTATAGTT